>VRUD01000001.1 GCA_019456305.1 Cytophagales bacterium
AACCATTTGTTGATTAATAACGAAAGAATCTATTTATTACAAATTAATGTTGCAAAACTAAATTGTTGCTACACTATATCCTACTGCCAACTTCTTATCTACGGTGCCAGCCTTTCAATAATCCATTTGTCATTTTCCAGCCTGTACCTGATCCTGTCGTGCAGCCGGTTGGGTTTTCCTTGCCAGAATTCAAGCATAGAAGGTATTAATTGGTATCCTCCCCAGTACTGTGGCCTTGGGATCTCTTCGTTTTTATATTTTTCTTCAAATTCTTTGAAATTTTTCTCCAAAAACGTTCTATCCGGGATTACCTCGCTTTGCGGAGATGCCCAGGCTCCCAGTTTACTGCCATTGGGGCGTGTTTTAAAATAATCTTCAGACTCTTTTTCTGCGATCTTTTCAATTTTTCCTTTTATCCTGACCTGGCGTTCCAGTTTTTCCCAATAAAAGAGCAGTGCACCGTAAGGGTTAACTTCTATTTCTTTTGCTTTACTGCTCTGATAATTAGTAAAAAAAATAAATTTAGAATCAATGACCCCTTTAAGCAAAAGAATTCTCACTGAAGGTTTACCATCCTTGGTTGAAGTGGCCAGTGTCATCGCCTCAGGATGTATCATGCTGGTTTTTTTAGCTACGCTCAACCATTTGTTAAATTGTTTAATAGGATCCTGGTCTATGTTTTTTTTGTTTAAATTTGTGTTTTTCAAATAAATTTTCAGTAATTGGAGAATTGATCGATAATTAGTCATTATAAAAGATGGTTAAGCGTTAAAAGGTTACGAAGCCCGTACCTGCCTGCTATCAAAAGGCAAGAGCGAGGCAGGCAGGTCGTTTACCCCGCACATAAATTTTTATTATAAAATGAAAAAATAATTTATATCAAATTAATAAATTTATATGCGGGGTTTAGCGGATACGTTTGGTAGAGACGACCAAATTGGGCGTCTCTACCAAACGTAACCGCTTTACGAAACGGGTCCCGCACTATGTGGGATAACCGTAACCATTCAACGGCTGACGGGGTAAATATACGAATGAAATTATCAAAAATATTAAGTTAGTTTGGAATTATGCTTAGCATGATATTAATTTGTGGGCTAAAAAAAATGTACAATTTATTTGCAGATGAAAATAAAAGCCACAGATTCACAGATTAAAAAATATGATAATACCAACTATCCAATGAAGCAAGAAACGTTTCAAATAATTGGAATTTGTATGGAAATACATAGAATTTTAGGGAGAGGGTTGCTTGAAATTGTTTACAAAGATGCTTTGGAATATGAAGCGAAATTAAAAAATATCCGCTATGAAAGAGAAAAGAAATATCAAGTTAAGTATAAAGGAATCATTCTTCCTCATTATTTTTATGCTGATTTTGTTATGTTTAATAATATAATAGTAGAAATTAAGGCACAAAAAGGAGTAATGGATGAACATTATAATCAAATGATAAATTATTTAGCAGTTTCAAAATGTAAGATTGGACTTCTGTTTAATTTTGGAGAAGATTCATTGAAGTATAGAAGAGTTATTTTATAAAATCTGTGAATCTGTGGCAATTATTATGTTATTACTTATAATTATTTCCAGATGGAACCAGAATTTGAAAAAGGTGATATTTTGATCTCGGAGCCATTTTTGCCCGACCCTAATTTTATGCGGTCTGTAATTTTGCTTTGTGAGCATAATGATAAAGGTTCCGTTGGTTTTGTATTGAATAAACCAACAAATATCAGCATGGAAGAATTGGTTGAGGAGATCAGTAATTATGATAAACCTGTTTATGCAGGGGGGCCTGTAGAACAAAACACATTGCATTACATTCATAGGCTGGGCGACCAAATGGAAGGCAGCATAAAGATCGAAGACGGGCTTTATTGGGGAGGGAATTTTGAGCAGCTGAAAGTTTTGATTGCCAACAACCAGGTCAATTCAAAAGATTTTCGCTTTTTCCTGGGATATTCCGGATGGGGGGAGAGGCAACTGTTTGATGAGTTTAAAGCACACTCTTGGATCGTAGGTTCGGCTACTTCCTCACAAATATTTGATATGGATCCTAATGAACTATGGAAAAATATTTTAAGGAATATGGGAGGAAAATACAAGGCTATGTCTAATTATCCGATCGATCCGAGACTGAATTAATTAACTAAAAACTAACAAACTAATAACTAAATTTGGTTTGCCGATGTAGCTCAGTTGGTCAGAGCAGCTGATTTGTAATCAGCGGGCCGGGGGTTCGAATCCCTCCATCGGCTCTTGTGAAAATTTCGTTTGACGAAGTACGAATGACATAGTACGAATTCGTACTTCGTAAATTCTATTATGACAGAACATGAAATAAAAATGTTGGCGGAAGATGAAAATATCCTTCAGGCAATTAACCATCTGAAAAAGGATTTTATCCAGGCTGAAGCGCAATTTCTTGAAATTAGTGACCAGGATTTCCTCGGATTGATACTTTTATCGCCATCAGTCGGAGTAGCGCTGGCGAATAAAACTATAAGCTTTGCAGAAGAAATGAAGCTTAATAAACGAGCCAGGAAGGCCTCCAAAGGAGGTTTTTTTCTGCAAAAAGACCCGGTAGTTCATGCAATGAAATATTTGATCAGCGGTTTTGATAAATGGGAAGACCGGTTTTATGATGTGGTCAAGGTAATAATATATAGTTGTTTCGGAAGCAAAGAAAAGTATCAGCAATTTATTAAATCATCAATAGCTTCATCCGGGGATTTTAATAAAAATCACTTCACAACGCCTTACATCCTGTTGCGTATCGTATCCACATTATTTTTAGATGAAGATGAAGATATCCTTAAAAAAAGAACAGTTTTGAGTGTTGAGTCTGATAAAATCCTGGAAATAGGCAAGAAATTAGACATTGCAGATCTGCCTGTATTTAAGCAATTTTTTGAAAATTTGGATGTGAGGGCATAGCGCATGGTAGAGACGCCCAATTTGGGCGTCTCTACCATGCGCTATTCGCTATGCGCAGAAACACCTTACCCCACTTAACTTTACCTCGTTTTTTACCAAGACGTACGATAATCACATTTTTCTGAGGGTAAACAAATATAAATTGCCCTAAATGCCCTTTTGCCCAAAAAGCTTTTTTACCTGGTGATTCAACTTGTTCGAAGGGCTCTCCTAAGGAGCCAGGAGTACTTTGGACCGGACTCTTTTGGAGAGGCTGATCTGCCTTTGGAGGAAAAGACATTATCCACCAACAATATTGGAAATTCCAGGCGCTACCATTGGTACTATCTGTTTTGGTTGATTCTTCTATCCAATGTTCTGGAATTATTTGCTTCCCGTTCCAGTTGCCTTTGTTCAGATAGAGTCTGCCAAATTTCGCAAAGTCACGGGCCCGTGCATTCAGACAACAATAAGTCTTTTCCATGCCGTTTTTCTTACTGTCTATGCTCCATGTGGCATCGTATTCCATCCCTAAAGGTATCCATATCTTTTCCTGGAGGTATTCCGAAACGATTTTTCCGGTAGCCCTCTGTAGTATCAAACCCAGAAGCTGCGAGTTTATGCTGATATAACGGTATTCTTTCCCCGGTTGTTTATCAATTTTAAGGCGGGTAATAATATTGAGGATATTGTTTCCATAATATAATTTATCAACGTTACTAAAGGGGTTGTAATAATTTTCGGTAAATTTAATACCGGAGGTCATCTGTAACAGATTCTCGATTTTGATTTTTTCAAACCCTTTGCCTTTTAATTCAGGTATGTAATCAGTAATAGGTTGATTGATATTTTCAATGAAACCTTCTGAAATTGCAATGCCAATCAAGGCTGAGGTAAAAGATTTTGCCATTGAAAAGGAAGTAGTCACTGATGCTTCGTCATATTTATGAAAATATTTTTCATACAGTATTGTATCATTTTTAATTATTAAAAAGGCTACGGTTTTTGTACTATTTAGCAATTTTTCTAATGGTAAGCCCCCCTTGCTTAGATCCTCCGCTTTAATGGTAAAAGGAAATTTTCCATTACCAAACGCTTTCAACTCTTCCAGGGAGAGGTTGAATTCCCTTTCTCTATTTCCTGCTACAAAGTTGAAAGATGGCTTTTGCGCTTCAATAGTGTGGTAAGGAAATTTTTTATAATCCTTTATATCGGCAAGGTTGTAGTAAATAGTTTTGACAACATAGCAGGAAGTGATCATAGCGGGGATGATCAACAGAATTATGAATATTGGTATATTTATTTTCATCTATAATAGCCTTGTATGTGTTCACGTGAACACCCGAATACATTACAAAACTCTTGTCATAAAAAAATCAACAGTATCTTTTTTCCCGTTTCTGATGCCTTCAATGCGGGCGTGTAAAGTGTCATCACCTTTCTTGATATAAATTATTCGGGTTGGGAAATCATGTTTGGTGTTTTCAAAAACCGCTTTATTAGTTGTAATTTCAATTAATTTAAATGAAACTTCTCTTTTATTATGTTCAACGTATACAGTATAAAAGATATTACTGTCAAGAAGTTCAATTCTCATCGTTTCTGAAAAAACAGTATCGCTTTTCGAAATACTATAACTCGCACCTTCCATTAACTGATCATTTATTATAGTCCAGTTTTCGTACATTAATCCTCCGTTGCCCTTGCCTGTCCATTTCCCTGTCAGCCAGGTAAATAACGGTTTTGCAAGTATTCCCTCGTATTGAGCAGCTTTAGAGAGGGAGCCGGCTTTGATGAAGTATATGTTGGCTAAAGAAGTATCAAGTAGGCTATATCCTAAGGGTGGAAGTAAAATTAATAGTACTATGATTTTATATTTCATTTATCTAAATAGTACGAATATTTAGTAAAAAAGATATAAAATTATTTTAGCCGCGTTTTCTTTACATCAACACATCCCATTCTTCACGAGCCACGGTCCAGTCATTGAATTTTTCTTTTCCACCCCGGGCTTTCCAATCTGAGTCTATGGTTAATTTCGAGCTGATACCACCACGGGGGTTACATATCATAACGATCCTGAGGCGTTCTGGTTGATATACATCCATCAGGTCATCATAGATGATATTTATTAAACGCTCGTATGAGACAATAATATTTCTGAGCTGGTAAACATACTCTTTGATAGACTTTAATTCAATGACCTTTTTTTGGGGGTAGAATGTCAGGTAAATTGTTGCAAAGTCAGGCTGTTTTTGAACGCCCAGGAATGTAAATTCCGGTATCTTTATTTTAATTTCATAAGCCCTTTGTGTAGGGTTTGGAATCGCTTTTAATACAGATTTGTCTATTTTTGTGTAAGTTTTGTTTTCAGTGTTCATAGTGTTAAGAGTTTAGTGTTCAGTATTGAGTTATATCTACGAGTTTTTATACGCTGAGACAATTCAAAAATAAAACCGTAGAAATATTTTCAAAAATAGGAGTTATTCTTTATTTACTCAAAAGATAGGGATTATTTTTTATTTTTACCTAAAAATCTAAATTGAAAAACCGGAATTACCTATAGAACGCGGATGACACTGATTTAGCTGATTTGCGCTGATTTTTTATCTGTGATTATCCGTTTTATCAGCGTCATCAGCGTTCTATTTATAAGATGCTTTGTGAAATACAAGTGTTAATTTTTTCACCCAAAGAGTGATGGTTTAAAGTTTTAATTTTTTACTTTTATTGTACTAAATTAAGGAAGTATCATAATATTTACATCACTTTTCTTTCTTTTTAATTTAGATTTTTAGGTTTTATACATTATTTAAAATGATGCTATTACTTTATCTAAAAGCGCTACACATCATAGGTTTTGTCAGTTGGTTTGCCGGTTTGTTTTACCTTGGCAGGTTGTTTATTTATCATCAAGAGACAAATAAAAAGCCTGAGCACGAACGTGCAGTATTGCAAGCTCAATTCATCATCATGCAAAAACGGCTCTATTATATTATTTGCTGGCCCGGTATGATCATTACCGTTGTTTTTGGAACATGGATGGTTGTTATTAATACCGGTTATTTGGATACCTGGCTGTATCTTAAGCTGGTATTTGTAGCAGCACTGCTTCTATATCATTTCTTATGTGGAATTATTATGAAAAAACTGATTAAAACACATTCACATGATAGCGCCTTCAAATGGACTTCTTTACAACTGAGAATCTGGAATGAAGTTGCTACTTTACTATTGGTAGCTATAGTCTTTATTGCCGTGTTGAAAAATACGCTGGGTTTCTTTTATGGGATCACCGGTTTTATTTTGGTGGGTATATTATTGTTTTTGGGAATTAGACTATATAAGAAAATGACTAAAAACTAGATTAACTCAAATACGATGATTTGAATTAAAGCCGTTTCCAACGGGAAATATGTAATGTAAAACACACTTATTATTCATTGCCGTTAATCTCCTACGAATTACGAATTTCCCGAATTACGAATGAATATTTACAAATATTCGTAATTCGTAGGAAAGGCGATTAATCGAATAATACAGTTTCTCGGTTCTCGGTTTTCAGTTACCGGTTTTTCGGTTATTCAGTTGTCGGTCATTCGGTTGTCTGCCATAAGTTTTTCAGCAACAAAACCGGTTATCTGATTAACTGAAAACCGCTAAACAGATAAACCGGAATCTGAAAACCGAGAACCGATAAACCGGAAACCGTAACGAAAAAAGAAAGTAATTGATGAAATTTAGTTACTAATAAAAAGCGCCAACTTTTGTCTATTAGACCAAATTTAATGACTTTGCTCTACTTCCCCAAGGCAAAAGCGATGGCAAAGTCCCCCCTTTGGGGGGATTTAGGGGGGCTCCTACTCCACTGCCACTTGCTTAATGATAATACCTTTACCGGTTGTGATTTTCAGCATGTAATTTCCGGCAGATAGCATCGCCATATTCATACTGAATGTTTGTAGTTTTTTGTTTACATCCATTTCATGAACCTTCTGCCCCAGGGTATTGTAAATCTCAATTTTTTCAATTTCCAACCCTAAGTTGCTCTCAATAGTGAGGCCGCCGGTGGCGGGATTGGGGAAAAGGTTGATTGATGATTGGAGATAAGCATTATTCTGATTTGGGCCCTCTCCTGTGCCGGTTATTTCACTTAACTGACGAGATCCATACCCCGCCACCAGTCCCCGCAAAAATGTCTGTGCCGCTTATGGCTAATGATTGGACAGTAAGATTTGTCAAACCGGTATTGACCGCAGTCCAGGAACTTCCATTGTTGGTGGATAAAAACACGCCATCACTATTAGTCCCCGCAAAAATGTTTGTGTCGCTTATGGCTAATGAATAGACATTAGTACTTGTCAAACCGGTATTTACCGCAGTCCAGGAACTTCCATTGTTGGTGGATAAAAAGACGCCTCCGCCCCAAGTCACCGCAAAAATGTTTGTGCCGCTGATGGCTAATGGCATGACAGTAAGATTTGTCAAACCGTTATTGACCGCAGTCCAGGAACTTCCATTGTTGGTGGATAAAAACACCCCTCCGCCACCAGTCCCCGCAAAAATGTTTGTGCCGCTTATGGCTAATGAAAAGACAGTAGTATTTGTCAAACCGGTATTTACCGCAGTCCAGGAACTTCCATTGTTGGTGGATAAAAACACCCCGCCATTAGTCCCCGCAAAAATGTTTGTGCCGCTTATGGCTAATGACCAGACAGTAAGATTTGTCAAACCGGTATTGACCGCAGTCCAGGAACTTCCATTGTTGGTGGATAAAAACACCCCTCCGCCACCAGTCGCAAAAATGTTTGTGCCGCTTATGGCTAATGAACGGACATTAAGATTTGTCAAACCGGTATTGACCGCAGTCCAGGAACTTCCATTGTTGGTTGATAAAAACACCCCGCCATAAGTCCCCGCAAAAATGTTTGTGTCGCTTATGGCTAATGACCAGACAGTAAGATTTGTCAAACCGGTATTGACCGCAGTCCAGGAACTTCCATTGTTGTTGGATAAAAACACCCCTCCGCCACCAGTCCCCGCAAAAATGTCTGTGCCGCTTATGGCTAATGATTGGACAGTAAGATTTGTCAAACCGGTATTGACCGCAGTCCAGGAACTTCCATTGTTGGTGGATAAAAAGACGCCTCCGCCACCAGTCCCCGCAAAAATGTTTGTGCCGCTTATGGCTAATGACCAGACATTAAGATCTGTCAAACCGGTATTGACCGCAGTCCAGGAACTTCCATTGTTGGTGGATAAAAATACCCCACCATTATTAGTCCCCGCAAAAATGTTTGTGCCGCTTATGGCTAATGATTGGACATCAAGATTTGGCAAACCGGTATTGACCGCAGTCCAGGAACTTCCATTGTTGGTGGATAAAAAAACTCCGCCACCAGTCCCCGCAAAAATGTTTGTGCCGCTTATTGCTAATGAGAGGACAAGGGTACTTGTCAAACCGGTATTTACCGCAGTCCAGGAACTTCCGTTGTTGGTGGATAAAAAGACGCCTCCGCCTCTCCCAGTTCCCGCAAAAATGTTTGTGCCGCTTATGGCTAATGAACGGACATTAAAATCTGTCAAACCGGTATTGACCGCAGTCCAGGAACTTCCGTTGTTGGTGGATAAAAACACCCCGCCCCAAGTCCCCGCAAAAATGTTTGTGCCGCTTATGGCTAATGACAGGACAACAAGATTTGTCAAACCGGTATTGACCGCAGTCCAGGAACTTCCGTTGTTGGTGGATAAAAACACGCCATCACCATTAGTCCCCGCAAAAATGTTTGTGCCGCTTATGGCTAATGAATAGACATTAGTACTTGTCAAACCGGTATTGACCGTAGTCCAGGAACTTCCATTGTTGGTGGATAAAAACACGCCACCGCCACCAGTCCCCGCAAAAATGTTTGTGCCGCTTATGGCTAATGAATTGACAGTAGTATTTGTCAAACCGGTATTGACCGCAGTCCAGGAACTTCCATTGTTGGTGGATAAAAATACCCCACCACCCCAGGTCCCCGCAAAAATGTTTGTGCCGCTTATGGCTAATGATTGGACAATAAGATTTGTCAAACCGTTATTTACCGCAGTCCAGGAACTTCCGTTGTTGGTGGATAAAAATACCCCACCAGAAGTCCCCGAAAAAATGTTTGTGTCGCTTATGGCTAATGACCGGACATAAAGATTTGTAATACCGGTATTTACCGCAGTCCAGGAACTTCCATTGTTGGTTGATAAAAAGACGCCTCCGCCCCAAGTCCCCGCAAAAATGTTTGTGTCGCTTATGGCTAATGAATAGACATTAGTACTTGTCAAACCGGTATTGACCGCAGTCCAGGAACTTCCATTGTTGGTGGATAAAAACACCCCGCCCCCAGTCCCCGCAAAAATGTTTGTGCCGCTTATGGCGAATGAACGGACACCAAGATTTGTCAAACCGGTATTGACCGCAGTCCAGGAACTTCCATTGTTGGTGGATAAAAACACCCCGCCCAAAGTCCCCGCAAAAATGTTTGTGCCGCTTATGGCTAATGAAGTGACAGTAGTACTTGTCAAACCGGTATTGACCGCAGTCCAGGAACTTCCATTGTTGGTGGATAAAAATACCCCACCATTAGAAGTCCCCGCAAAAATGTTTGTGCCGCTTATGGCTAATGAAGGGACATCAAGATTTGTCAAACCGGTATTGACCGCAGTCCAGGAACTTCCATTGTTGGTGGATAAAAACATGCCTCCGCCACCAGTCCCCGCAAAAATGTTTGTTCCGTCTGTAGCAATACTTTGGATATATCCACCATAAGGCCCATTGGTTTGCAGCCATTGGGCATTGGAGTTTATAGTTCCGAGTACAAAAATTAAACTGAGAAGGGAATAGATGGGAAGTTTTTTTATGTTGTGTGCCATACTATTGATAATTATTTGTTTTTGCCTACTCTGTTTTAAGGATTTTCGGCTTGATCCTTTTGGTTGCCCTGCACCCCGAGTACTCGGGGTGCGGGGTAAAGATACTAAATTTAGTTCCTAAAAATCTAGATTAAAAAGAAAGAAAAGTGATTGTAAATGTTATGATACTTCCTTAATTTAGTTGCCGTAAAAGTAAAAAATTAATAATTACACTAATTTAATTTGTGTAATTCGTGTAATTCGTGGTTTCATTCCCAAATTATTGACTCTTCCTGCTCATACCATGCCTCATACTTACCTGAATGAATTTTTTCCAGGTCATTTCTTTTAACCTTCATGGTTGGGGTTAATAGTTCGTTTTCGATGGTCCATTCTTCGTTCAGAACAATTAATTTTTTAATCAATTCATGGTGGTCAAGTCCGGAATTTACCTTTTCCAATGTTTCTTCAAGGCCCTTAGTTATTTCTTCTTTAGGCTTCTTTTTTGCATCTTCAGATAGCACTATCAAGGCGATTGGCTGGGGAATTCCTATACCAACTACGCAAACTTGCTCGATATTAATGTTGGCTGAAAGTTTTGACTCAATAGGGGAGGGAGCAATATATTTACCTTTACTGGTTTTAAATAAATCCTTAACCCTTCCAGTGATCTTCAAAAACCCTTCATCATCTATCTCTCCTTTATCGCCTGTTCTTAAATAACCGTCTGTAAAAGTTTCAGCAGTCATTTCGGGTTCTTTATAATAACCGTCCATCAATGCTTCATGTTTGATCAGTATTTCCCCTTCTTCACTCAATTTGACGTCACAATAAGGCAAGGGTGCGCCAACATACCCTATCTTTATCTTGTCATTTAAAGATACATGAGAATAACAGGTATTCTCGGTCATAGCATAAGCTTCCTGTATCCTGATGCCTATTTTTTCAAACCATTTTATTAATGAAACAGGGGTGGGTGCCGCGCCTGTAAAGACATTGGTTGCCTCATTCAATCCCAGTCCTGTCCTTATCTTCTTTTTTATAATACCTGACAAAATGGGAATTTTAAGAAATGTATCCAGTTTTTTCTGAGGCAGCTTGTTGAGAACTCCTTGCTGGAATTTGGTCCAAATTCTTGGCACACCGAGAAACACTGTGGGCTTGGATTCAGCCAGGTTTTTTGCAAATGTGTCTATTGATTCGGCAAAAGATACGGAGCCGCCTGTGTATATGCTGCCCATTTCTACCAATAATCTTTCAGCAATGTGGGCCAGGGGCAGATAGGAGAAAAACCGGGATCCATTTCCCATTCCCAGATATTTAAATGCATGGCTGCAAGTAAATGCAAAATTGTGAAACTTGTGCATAACGCCCTTAGGCATACCTGTTGTTCCAGATGTATAGATAATCGTTGCCAATTCGGCTGGGTCTCTTACTACGTTCTCTTTGACCGGCTCCACCTTGGCAGTAAGATCATCCCAGTTGTCGTATTCGGTGTGTGAATAAAAGGGGTATGTGATGCAATATACATCATCGGGCACGCCCGGTTTCATAGAGGGATAATCGTCTAATTTTCCCACGAACAACACCTTTGTTTCGCTGTGTTCGAGTATTTGTCTTACTGAATTGGCTGACAGGTTGGGATACAAGGGAACGGATATATGATCCGCCATCATAATGGCAAGGTCGGAGAGCATCCAATGCACACAGTTTTTGGATAAAATGCCGATCTTACTTTTTGGAGGCAGGTTCAAGCCCTTCAAGACAGCCGCCATTTTTCTTACTTCTTCACCTGTTTGCTTCCATGTGTATTCATGGTAAACATCATCAATAGGCTGGCGCATATATACCTTATCCGGTGTTTCGCTTTCCCATTGGTAAAGCATTTCAAGGGGTGATTTGAGTTCCATTATTATTGAGATTAATTTATTAAGAGTAATTTTGTGCAAAAATATGATTAATTTATCTAATAAAAAATGAGTCCACTCCAAAAAGTCAATTTTCGCCACAAAAGCACAAAAACACAAAATCCCACAAAAGTTATTTGATTGATTTTCAATGTTTTGTGGGATTTAGTGCTTTGGTGTTTTAGTGGCATTTTTTCTTTTTTAACTTTTTGGAGTGGACTCAAAAATGTATTTACAAACTTCTACCCAGATACTTCACAATCAAAAAAAGCATAACGAATCCTAATAAGTAATTAAAGTACCATGGAATGCCCATATTCACAAACACCGCACAAACCAATAAGCTTACCACAGCCACAGTGATTGCATAAGGCAATTGCGTTCTCACATGATCTACATGATTACAATTGGTTGCTAATGAGCTCAGGATGGTTGTGTCAGAAATGGGCGAGCAGTGGTCACCAAATACCGAACCGGCCAGCACTACGGAAATAACATTATAGAATATCGGCATTGATTGCCCGGTTTCAAAACCACTTTGCTGGCATAATAGCCAGGTAGCGGGAAGCATCAAAGGGTATAAAATTGCCATCGTGCCCCAGCTTGATCCGGTTGAAAATGAGATCAGCGCTGCCAGGATAAAAACTACAGTGGGCATCCATACGGGAGAAATAGCACCGCTGAACAAGGAAGTAAGAAAATCGGCTGTATGCAGATCCCCGGTTATTTTTGCCAGCGACCATGCCAGGATCAGGATCAGTACTGCAGGAAGCATGGTTTTGAAACCAAATACTAATGTATCCATTATTTTTCTTAGCGGCATGATCCTTTGAATGACGGTTAACAGAATGGCTAAAACGACACCTGATAATGACGCCCAGAGCAAAGCCACATAAGCATCAGCATTGCCGATAATGATCCCGAGTTTCCTGAAAAATGCTACATCCTGTCCGTTGTTAAGATGGTAAAGGTTTTCCCATACATTCATAAAGGAATAATCCTGTATGACAATTCCGGCCTCCAATAAATTATCAAAAGATTTGTGAGCGCCTGTAACCAAAAGCGCTGCTATTGTTACTAAGACTACTGATATAACGGGAATAAATGCATTGTACCACTTTTGTTTTACACCCTCGACAGGGTCCAAATCTTTAAGTGATTCATTATTTTCGAATTTCGAATTTCGAGTTTCGAGTTTCGAGTTTCGAGTTTCGAATTTCGAATTTCGAGTTTCGAATTTCGAGTTTCGAATTTTGAGTTTCGTCCCGAGTACTCGGGATCGAATTTCAGCCTTATACATTGACCCGAAATCCTTTTTAAAGTATATCAAAAAGAACATAAATACCAGTGTGAAAATGGGATAGAAAGCATATTGCAGCGAATTCAAAAACATTGAATAAGCATTTTCATTGATCCTTAAGTTAACCGAAGCATCCTGGATATAACCAAGCTCAGCTCCGATCCAGGTGGTAATAAATGCGATAGCAGCTACAGGCGCTGCAGTACTATCCACTATATAAGCAAGCTTTTCTCTGGATATCTTGAACTTATCTGTTACCGGGCGCATGGTGTTGCCAACGATAAGTGTATTGGCGTAATCGTCAAAGAAAATAGCAATGCCCAGAAACCAGGTAATAAATTGCGCACTTCTGGCAGACTTTGCGTATTTTGATAATTTGTCAACAACTCCTGCCATCCCTCCGTTTTTGGAAATGATCGCTACCATGCCGCCAATCAATGTTGAAAATAAAATTACCGACAAATGCCCTGTGTCCATCATTGCGTTAATGATATAATTATCAAGCACGTTGTACATGGCTGGGATCCAGTTTTTAGGATGAAAGCCAAGTAATATAAGCGCTCCTGAAAATATACCCAGGAAAAGCGACACCAACACCTCTCTGAATATCAGCGCCATGGCAATGGCAATAAGCGGAGGCAGAATGCTGAGCCAGGCAGGGATATGTCTGATTTTGAAAAATTTAGCTATTCCGGAGTCCGTGTCCTTTACCGTTATTTTCTTTGATCCGTCAATTATGACAGGTGCAATGCCCATCCCTTCTTTAAACAGGATGATCTTGTTTTTACCATCAAACTGAAATACAAATTTTCCTTTAATAGACCTGTCTCTGTTGTCGTTCCTGTCTAAAGCGGTTATTTTTACATCTACATTTTTCCTGAACACATATTCGGGCGCTTCTATTACAAAGTTTTTGATCCTGAGGGCTTGGACAGAAATACTGTATGTATCTTTGTTTTGCCGGGTAATTTTGATATTTTGTGCACAGGTAAAAATTGAGCATAATAACAGCAGGCTTATCAATTGTACCTTTTTCATATTAAAAGTCATTTAATAATTTGGTGCGGGGTAAAATTATTCTTTTTTTGAAAGATTACTATATTAATGTTGAGACAATTTACTACCTTTGATAGCTACATAAAAATAAGAGTTGGCAGCGGCAGCAGCAGGAGGCAGGACTGCCAACTGCCGCTGCCTACTGCTGCTTGTTTGTTTTGTTGTCATTTGTGTAGCTATTTTCCTACAATGAAAAAACCACTTATCATATTCTTATTAATTTTATCGGGACTGCCTGCTGCCGGCTTATTTTCTCAAACCCCTCCCGACAAATCGGGATCTCCGCTGCGCTCCGAAAAGATTGACAGCCTCCTGCAGGTCTTAAAAAATGCCAAAGAAGACACCACTAAAATAAAAACCCTCATTAATAAAGAGATTGGTAATAAGCAGGGCATTGCAGTTTCAAACATCAATATTGGAGTGATTTATACCGAGCAAAAGCAGTATGATAAAGCGATAGAACGAATTAGTGAAGGTTTAAAACTGGCAAAAAACATTGGCCATAAAGAATGGATGCAGCTTGCTTATAAGAGTTTTACAGATTTGTATGTAAAACAGAAGAATCATAAAAAAGCTTTAGAGTATCACCAACTTTATGTGCAGACAAAAGACAGCCTCTTCAACGAAGAAAAATCCAAAGACATAGGCAGGGTGGAAGCAAGGCACGAGACAGAAATGCAGATGATGGAAGAGCAGGCAAAGGTGAAGGCTGAAGCGGATAAGATAGAAAAGGAAAAAAAACGCAGGAATTACTGGCAGTATTCGGCTATTTTTATCGTATTTGTTATTTTGTTTTTGAGTTTATTCCTGCTGACAAGGTTTCATATTCCCATAACTGTTGCAGAAGGGATCATTTTCACTGTATTTCTGCTGTTTTTTGAGTTTATCCTGGTATTGGCTGAGCCATGGATAGAAGCTATCTCACACGGAGAACCGGCTATTATCCTTGCATGCAATGCAGCGCTTGCAGGAATGATTTTTCCCTTTCACAGTTTCTTTGAAGCTAAGGTGAAAGAAAGGATAGTAAAACAGTCGGCAGTTGGCAATAGGCAGTTGGCAAAAAGAAAATCCAATATTACAAAACTTACCATGTTGTTGATGATTGCCTTTACTAATAGCTTTTACAGCTATTCTCCTACTTACACAGAGTCGAACTTTTCTAAACCTATGAAGTTTAGGAAAGTTATTGTTAAGGGAGCGCTTAGTTTTTCCAATTCAGATAATCAAGCAAAAACCCAATTCGTAAATCGTAAGTCTGAAATCGTAAATCCTACCATTGATTCTCTTGAAAATATGCTCAAAGCCCTTTCTGTTGGTGAGGGACGGGGCAAAAATGAAATTTCCAGATTAAAAATTCTAACCCGACTCATCCTGGAATACGAATTAACTGACCCTAATAAAGCCTTGCAATACGGAATGGAGGGTTTGGCTTTAGCAAAGCGTATGGCAAATTTGCCTGATGCATTTTTAGCAAAAGAAGGTAAAATAGGTGTAGCATCTTGTTTAAATAATATGGGGCTGGTTCATCAGGCACAAGGCAGCTACCAAAAAGCTACGGATCAATTCCTCTATTCATTAAAAATTAAAAAAGAATTATTTAACTCCCTCCCTACTGGTAAGGACAGTGAATGGATTAAACATGGAATTGCCAACAGCTTAATCAATCTCGGAGAAGTAAACAGACTTCAGGGAAATTACGACAAAGCCATTGATTATGATCTGCAATCTTTACAAAATTATGAGCAGTTAAAAGAATCATCTTTCAAAGCTCTGGCAAGGTCTGGCCAAATAGGGATTTCAAATTGTTGGAATAATATTGCTATAATTTATTATTACCAGCGTAACTATGAAAAAACCCTGGATTATTTCTTTCAATCTATAAAAATTAAAGAGAAACTAGGCAATAAAAGATTAATTGCAGAAAATTTAGGTAATATAGGGGTTATTTATAAAATTCAGGGTAAAATTGAAAAAGCAATGAAGTATTATATGAAATGTTTAACACTAAGAAAGCAATTGGGATCAACTGGAGGATTTTCCAGCATTTTGATTAATATCGCAAATATTTATACCATGCAGGGTAAATATAAAAAAGCCCTAAACTACCACTTTCAGGCATTGAAAATTACTCAACAGTTAGGTTATAAAGATCAATCTGCTTTATGTCTGGATAATATTGGGGATATATATTCAAAGCAAAAGTATTATAAAAAGGCCATCTTATACTTTCACAAAGGTATAAATATTGCAAAGGAGATTGGATCTAAAATAGTACTCATGGATAGCTATAAACACCTTTCTAATACGTATGCCCAACTGGTAGAACACCCTCTTGCTCCTATTACCAGGGCAGTTGCTTACAAGCAAGCTTTTGAATACCACAAATTATATGCAGCTATTAAAGACAGCCTGTTTAATGAAGAAAAATCAAAAGAGATCGGCAGGTTGGAAGAGCACTACCTGATAGAAAAGAAAATAGCGAAAGAAAAAGCTAAAGCCAAAGTAGAGGCGGTGATAAAATCCGAAAAAAAAGCGCAAAGGCATAGACTTCAATTTATGGGCAGCTTTATTGTCATTGTAGCATTGTTAATAGTTGTATTCACACTTGCCGGGGTTTATATTCCGATTGGTTTTGCAAAAATACTGATTTTCATTATCTTCGTGCTGTTATTTGAATTTATCCTGGTGTTGTTAGACCCAATGGTAGATGAATTTTCCGGTGGAGCACCGGCAATAAAGCTTGCTTTCAATGCCATGGTGGCAGGGATGATGTATCCTTTACACAGGTTTCTTGAGTCTAAACTTAAAAGTATGATATTAAAAAAGAAAACGAAGAGAACATAACTTTGTAATCCGATAGCTATCGGATTGATTTAAAAATTATTATGGATGTTATTTTTTGGATAAAATTGATCGCTTTCTGGGCATTTGCTCTTGTTTTCTGTTTATTATTTGCCCCGGAAGGTGATACACTTATATTTGGAAATAAGCTAAAACGTGGGACAGTAATTAAAATTATGTATTTATTCTTTTGGATTCTCTCAAGCTTGTTAATTCTTTGGGGCGTCATATAAATATAGTTGGCAATCGGCAATCGGCAGTCGGCAGTCCACAATCGACAGTCCACAGTCGGCAGTTGGCAGTTGGCAGTCCACAGTCCACAATCGGCAGTTGGCAGTCCATCCCGAGTACTCGGGAGCAGTCGGCAATTGTTTTTTGCCGACTGGGGACTGCCGACTGCCGATTGATTAAGTTAAGTTTCTAAATCCAGTTGCCATATTGTTTTAATGGTTTGATTGTTATTTTCTTTTTTGTCGACTGTGGACTGCCGACTGCCGACTGATTTTTTTGCCGACTGGAGACTGTAGATTGCCGACTGCCGACTGCCAACTTTTTATTCACTTATTCCCTTTCCCGGGAGTGCAGCAATTATTCTATTGGCCATCTTCTGTATATTATCACCGATGATCCGTTGGATGTTATTTGAGTTTGAGTTATAGAAGATCTTTATTTTGCTGCCTGCAATTTGTTTGCCCTCCCTGTTATAAATGGAGTAATGAACTATAAAATCCCGTTCATAATCCTGCCTCGTCCTGTCTAAACAATGCTCATAATTGGTATTTACTTCAAATTGAGTAACGAAGATATAATATCCCAGGTCGTATTTTTTGTTGAAGTATTCAAAAAATTTAGGGTCTTTGATCTTTGCTCCAAAATATTTATTTTCAAACTTCATCTTGCCAAACCTGCCTGAAAAAGGAGATTCAGGGCTTTTTTTTAATTTTCTTTTCACTGTTTCGAGAGATACAGGCAAAGCCTTTTCTTTTGGAGGGGCATAATTATCTACATAATCCGGTTCATTGACCAAATCCTGGTAATTATAAGTTAACGACCTGTATATTTTATTCAGATCAGTTACCGAATCTTCAATGGAGCCTCCCATAAGATGCACGGTTTCATAATCAGGGGACTGGATCATTGTATTTAAGTTTTTACGGAAAACCTGCCTTACTTTAGTTCTTGGAATACCAGATGCAGCAGCGATCTCATCATCAGCATCGGAAAAATATAAATAAGGGTCAAAAGGTACGACTAAAACTTTTTTCTGGGTTCCGGGAACTGGGTTCTTGTCGGAGCGAAGCATAGATCCCCCCGAGTACTCGGGGGGGGTATTGGTTTCTGGGTACTGATCATCTATTCCCTCTATTTCCCCTTTTACTTCTATTTCCGTATTTACTTCTTTTTCCTCTATTTCCTCTACATCCTCTACTTCCTTTACTTCCTTTATTTCCTTTACTTTCTTCATATCTTCTTTTTTGCGTGACTTTATATATTCCTTTGCTAACACTTTTTCCACTGTTTCAACTTCACCCTTTGCCTTATATCCAACAATAAGTTTCTGGCCTGCTTTTATATGCAGGTCATTCAATCCCATTAATTGATCAAGAGATATATTGTATTTTTTTGATAAACTCCAAAGGGTCTCTCCTGGTTTTACAATATGAATTATAGCTTCTTTGAATGTTTGTTTTTCTACCAGTATTGTAGGTTGATGTTCTCCGGTTTCCACGATATGTATGATAATACCTTTTTCAGAAATTCCGGATCTTTTGATGACATCAGGATGATATGGAATGTTGATGACCTGCCCTGTTTTCAAACCGTTTTCCAATGCAGGATTAATTTCCAGTAGCCCGGCAATGGGTACGCCATGTTTTGTAGAAATTCCATAGATGGTCTCACCGGCAGAAACCAGGTATATGAGATGGAGCTTGCCTTTGATCTTCTGGACACCGATCGAATCGCAGGAAGGATATGGGGAAATAGAGGAATAGGGAAATAAGGATTTCGAGTTTCGAGTTAAGGGTATAAGAGTATGTGTTATAGCAGAATAAACTATTGAACTAAAAAAAAACAATAGAAAAATAACAGAATTGTATTTCATTGTTACTTTAAAATAATTTCACCACATCATTTCCAATAACAAATGCCATAAAAGAGAATAATATTACCATTCCTATGACCTGTGCATTTATCATAAATTTATCACTGAATTTTTTCCCCGAAACTGCTTCAATACTTAAGAAGGCGGCATGCCCTCCGTCTAAGGCAGGTATGGGCAGTACATTGATAAAAGCCAGGATCATAGATAACATACCGGTAAGTAACCAAAATTTATACCACACCCATACCCCACCAAAATGTTTAGCAATGTCAATTGGGCCAGACACAGATTTTGAAAATGATAATTCACCTCTGATGATCTTGCCAAAAGCTATTATATTTGCAAATAAAATATCCCAGGATTTAGAGTTTCCCTTTACAATAGATTCAAGAAGTCCGTATTCAATATGTTTAAATTTAAAATCATCAGTTATTTCGGGGATGAACCCCAATTTACCATCATCATCAACTTGTGCTGATAATTTTATCTCTTTACCCTTTCGGTCAATTATTAAATTAGCCTTCTGGGCTTTATAATGTCCCAAAATCTCAACAATTTCATCGAAGAAATTAACAGGTTTGCCATTAACGGAAATTATCTTATCATTCGCTAATAATCCTGCTTTTTGGGCATTACTACCCGGTATTACTTCTTTCACATAAAAAGTAAAGCGGTAATCAATAAATTTAGTTCCTTTGGTTTCTTGCATTCTTTCAAGAAAATCAGCAGGCAGAGGGACATCAATCATTTTACCACTTCTCTCTACATTCAGTACAACATTATCACCCAATAGAACTTTAGTGCTTGTCAGCTCACTAAACCGGTTAACCTTTTGACCATTTATTGCAATTATTTTATCTCCTGTTTGTAAACCGATTTCCTGACCAAGCTTATGGGCAACAATACCATATTTTGCCTGGTCAATCGGTAAGTAATTGTCGCCATATCTAAAAGTCATTAGTGAAAAAATGACAATGCCAAGGATCACATTGACCGTAACTCCGGCCAACATAACTATCAGCCGCTTCCAGGCTGGTTTGGATCGAAATTCCCAGGGCTGCGGAGGCTTTTTCATCGCGTCAGTGTCCATAGATTCATCGATCATTCCGGCAATTTTAACATATCCACCTAACGGTAGCCAGCCAATGCCATATTCAGTATCTCCTTTTTTAAAACTAAAAAGCTTTACTCCCCAGGCATCGAAAAACAGGTAAAATTTTTCGACTTTAATTCCAAATATCCTGGCAGCTACATAATGACCTAATTCGTGCAAAATGACCAAAATTGATAAGGCCAGAAGCAACTGGGCTATCATAGTGGTGACACTTATGACCTTATCAAAATTCAATATTGATATGTCAAGTAATAAGTAAGTGGTATTTATTATTAGTTCCATATTTATTTAAGTTTTTCAAAGATGCCTACGAATTTACTAGTTCCAAGGCTTTATTCCTGGTTTCAGTATCTGTCTCTACATAATCTTCCAAAGACGGGCTGGCAATATAGGGTACTTTATCCATACAACTTTCAATAATTTCTGAAATTTTCAGGAAATTTAATTTTTCCTTTAAAAAGGCGCTGACCGCGATTTCGTTGGCTGCATTTAATATACAAGCCGCGTTACCCCCTTTATTGAGTGCGAAATAAGCAAGGTCAAGGTTTTTGAAAGTATCCAGGTCTGGTTTTTCAAAAGTCAAATTGGGATATTCTGTAAAACTGAACCTCGGAAAATCTGATTTTAGTCTGTATGGAAAACTTAAGGCATATTGTATAGGGATCCTCATATCGGGTAGTCCCATTTGAGCTTTCATAGAGCCGTCTTCAAACTGGACTATGGAATGAATAATTGATTGGGGATGAATGACTACCTCTATCTGGTTCGTTTCCACGTCAAACAACCACTTTGCCTCGATCACCTCAAAGCCCTTGTTCATTAATGTTGCCGAATCTATGGTGATCTTGGCGCCCATATCCCAATTAGGATGAGCCAAAGCCTTTTCCTTTGTTACTGTCTTAAGATCGTTTAATTTTTTCCCTCTGAACGGGCCGCCTGATGCGGTTAGAATGATCTTTTGTATGGGGTTATGATCTTCGCCTACTAAACACTGAAAAATTGCTGAATGTTCTGAATCTACGGGTAAAATTTTGACTTGCTTTTCTTCAGCAAGTTTGGTAATGAGCTCGCCTGCCACTACCAGCGTCTCTTTATTGGCAAGGGCTATTGTTTTACCTGATTCTATTGCTTGTAAGATAGGTTTTAAGCCTATATAACCTACAAGCGCAGTCAATACAATATCAATAGAATCAAATTCAACTATTTGTGTCAAAGACTTTTCGCCTGCAAATACTTTAATCCCTTTTGGATCAAGGGCTTCAAAAACCTGTTTGTATTTTGTTTCATTTACTATTACAACAGCGTTAGGGTTAAATTCAATCGCCTGCCTGATGAGCAGCTCAGCATTATTATTGGCGGTTAATATTTCTATCACAAAAAAATCAGGATTATTACGAATAACATCCAATGCCTGTGTTCCGATAGAACCTGTTGAACCAAGGATGGCGATATGGCGTTTTTTGTTTGTCATTTGTAATTGACGAAGTACGAAACACGAATGATCCCGAGCACTCGGGATACTTCTTAATTCGTCATTAGTAAAATGTTGTGTTATAACGCATCAATTTTTGCGGCTAAAATAAAATCATTTTCAGACAAGCCACCGATAGCATGCGTCCATAATACAATTGTTACTTCATTATAATGTATATGAATATCGGGATGATGTCCTTCTTTTTCAGCTAACTCAGCGAGTGAATTTACAAATTTCATCGCTTCAATGAAATCTTTAAATACAAAGTTGCGTTGAATTTTGGTTTCATCAATCACTTCCCACAGATTTTTAAGCTGCGAAAGATATTCCCGGATCTCTGTCCCTTTAATAGGAGGAATACCTCCTTCGCATGCCACACATTTTTTTTCAATAAGTTCCATGATATTTGAAGTAAAAAGTAATTTATCCAGAAAAGAAAACACAAAATTATAAAAAAAAAGTTTGGCATAGGGGTAAAAAATATTATATTTGTAAAAAAAAATAAAAATAATGGAAACTCAACAAAAACCCATAACGATTTACACAGAAGCCAACCCCAATCCAAACTCGCTGAAGTTTGTCGCTGATTTTATGTTGGCGCCTGAAGGCAGCAGCTTTGATTATCCCGATGTCAGCAGCGCTGCTGACGCACCATTGGCATTGGCGTTATTTCAGTTCCCGTTCGTAAGGCGTGTGTTTTTTGCATCCAATTTTGTTACCATCACAAAGGATGAGAATACAAGCTGGGAAGATATTGCTCCTTCGCTTAAAGATTTTATTAAGAGTTATCTTGAAGCAGGAAAGCCAATACCGCGCAGCAGCCCCCCTCTAACTCCCGGCCCACCTGAATCGGAGAAACGGGGAATCGGAGAAACGGAGAGAAGGAAAACGAAGCAATTCACCGATTCGGTAAGGAATAGTGGAGGAGGGGCTCCTGATTCTGAAATAGTAAAGAAAATAAAGAATGTTTTAGAACAGTATGTCCGTCCTGCGGTTGAAATGGATGGCGGCAATATTAGTTTTGACTCATTTCAGGATGGTGTTGTTAAGGTAAACCTGCAGGGCGCCTGCAGCGGCTGCCCTTCTTCTGCAATAACATTAAAGCAAGGGATAGAAAACCTTTTTAAACAGATGGTTCCGGAGGTGAAGGAAGTGGTGGCTGAGGGGGTTTGACTACCCTTAGATGAAAAGTCAGAGATATGTCTGTAAATTTACATCCTCATGCGCTGGAGCGCATGCTATTACGCGGTGCTAATAAGAAAGAGGTAACAGCCACGGTTGAAAAAGGAGAAGTATTTCCTGCGAAATTAGGAAGAAAGGGTTTCAGGCGTAATTTCTCTTTTAAACAGCAGTGGAAGGGAAGATTTTATGAAACAAAACAAGTCGAAGTTTTTGCCGTAAAAGAAAATGATGATTGGCTTGTTATAACTGTTATTACCCGTTATTTTTAAAAAAAATATTATGAAATTAACATATGATCCCCGATATAATATCGCTTATATTTACTTCAAAGAAAAAAAAACAGAAGTTGAGTCTATAAAAATTAGTGATGAAGTAATAATAGATATTGATACTGATGGTAGTATATATGGTATTGAACTACTCAACGCTAATAAACAATTATTACAAAATGGGGATAGGGGTAAAGTTCTTTTCGAGAATGAAGCTACAGGTGAAAAAAAAGAATTATCTATCCTGCCTTCAAAAATTTATTCCTAAGGTACCTTCGGAAATTTCAGATGGAATATGGGAGGGAATTTCCGAAGTTTTCTTATTCCCAACACAAACTTCGGAAATCTCCTCCCTGCAGGCCACCTGAGATTTCCGAAGGTTTCCTGTCGAAACGTTTTTTTCTTTAACTTCTACCAAAAAATGAAAATGATTAGGCATCAGACAATATGACCATACATCCAGGTAATTTGAAAAATATTTATTACAAATACTTGTTTTTAAAAGAGATTTCTTACCTTTCACCCATTATTAACCTTCACTCCATTAGGGCATCTCTAAAAACTACACCATACATTCCCCTCTATCAAGAGGGGCAAGGGGTGTGTTTTAAAAAATATGTAGTTTTTAGAGATGCCCATTAGATAATTTTTTATAATCATGAAAAATTCTATTAAAAACTTAGCAATTGCAGCCACCATGATCCTTGCTGCCTGCAGTGGCGGCAGATTAAAGGTCACTGATAAGAACTTTGCCGAAGAAATCGAGCTGCGGCAAAACCTGGTCTTTATTTTTAATAAAGACCTGATGCCCGATTCATTGTGTAACCTCTGGAATAAGACCGAATACATAAAATTTACACCTCCGGTGTTAGGTAAATTTCAATGGACCAGCCCCAGCGAATTAGTATTCTCTCCTGATCTTGGATTTGCTGCCAGCACAGAATATAAGGGTGAGTTTACTGAAAAATTATTGAATTTTGCAACGAAAGTCAATTCCTTACCGTCTGAACGGATTATTCCCTTCCACACTCCTTACCTTGACTTATTGGGTACAGATATCTTTTGGGCAAAAACTTCAGGAAAAATACAGGCGCGTATCAACCTGAATTTTAACTATAAGGTAAACCACCAGGAGCTTGCCCGGTTATTACACATAAAGGTTGATGGCAAAGAAAGGGATTTTATTATGAACAGCTCCTCCATCGCACATACGATAGAAGTTGCGGTGGATGAACCTGCGGATAAGAAGTTTGATAACCTTTCATTGAAAATAGTCATTGACAAAGGTTTAAAATGTATTGAAAGTGATTGGATAAGCAAGGAAAAGATTGAGCTGACAACCAAAATACCCGACAAAGGCAAATTCCAGATCACACAGGTGACCACCGAACACGATGGCGAACGGGGGATCATTCATGTTTATACCAACCAAGGTGTTGAAGATAAAAATATCAGAAGCCGGGTCACTTTTCAGCCATACATTGCCTTCAAAATAGAAAAACTTGAATATGGCTTCCTGGTAAAAGGCGATTTTAAGACAGAAACTACGTATGAATTAACAATTTCTAAAGATATAAAAGGGATCTTCGGAAGCCGGTTAGGCAAAGACCATGAACAGTTCGTTGTTTTTGGTGAAGTGGAGCCTGACATAAGATTCACTGCTAAAAAAGCGATCTACCTTACCGGCAAAGGAACAAAAAATGTGGGGATCAAGATCGTCAATATTCCCACGGTTAATGTAAAAATTTACAAGATATATAAAAATAATATCCTGGCCTTTCTGAAAAGTTCCGGCGCCTTCAATTACCATGACGACTATTATGATGATTATTATTGGTATGGCAGCTCAAATCTTGGTACATGGGGCGATGTGGTGCTCGACAGGGACTACAAAACTAAAGACCTCAAAAAGTTAAATGCGGCCAGCTTATTAAACCTGAATTTCCGTGATATTAACCAATTTAAGGGAATATTTGTAATAGAGGTAAGCTCCAAAGAAGACCGCTGGCTCAAGGCGTCCCAAACTGTTGCCATTTCTGATGTCGGGCTCATTGTTAAAGAAACAAAGAACGCCATCCTGGTATTTGCCAATTCAATTTTAACGGCAGAACCGTTGGCAGGCATTGATGTTGGATTGGTGAGTTCAAACAACCAGTTTGTTTACAATCTAAACACAGATAATGACGGGGTGGCTGTTTTTAAAGACATCCGCAAAAAAGCTGCCGGCTTTAATATTAAAATGGTAACAGCCAGGGATGGCGAAGATTTTACCTACCTGCATTTCAGGCAGTCAAAAGTTGAAAATTCAAGATACGAAGTGGGTGGCAGCCGGGAAAATCCTGCCGGCTACCAGGCGTTCATCTATGGCGACCGCAATATTTACAGGCCGGGAGAAACCATCCATGTCAACACAATTATCAGGAATGAAAAATGGGAACCTGTGGGGAAGATCCCCATCAAGCTGAAATTGCTTTTACCCAATGGGAAAGAGTATAGATTGATCAAAGGCAAATTAAACAGCCAGGGTGCATTTGAAACTTCCATTGAGCTGTCTTCATCTACCGTTACCGGAACCTATACGTTAGAAGTTTATTCTTCAAATGATGTATTGCTGAATTCCGAATATATCAGCGTAGAAGAATTTATGCCCGACAGGATCAAGGTCAATGTTACCCTCAATAATGTTGTGGACGGGCGTGTGCGTCCATTACATCCGGGTGAAGACCTTGAAGTATCAGCAACTGCCTTAAACCTGTTCGGCCCGCCTGCTGCGAACAGGAATTATGAGATGGAAATGGTATTTAACAGGAAATATTTTTCGCCTAAAGGACTGCGGGATTATAACTTTTATATCAGCGGCACGGATAATACCTCTTTTGACCGGGAATACCGGGAAGGTAAAACAGATGAGAATGGGGTAGCTATTGAGGAATTCCATATCCCTGAAGTATATGAAAACATGGGAATGCTTTCAGGCAAAGTATATGTAACCGTATTTGATGAAACAGGCAGGCCTGTTAACAGGATCAATAGCTTCGATGTGGTCACGCAGGATGTTTTCTATGGTATCAAATATTTTGATACTTATGTTGCCACTAATAAGGCGTTGAGAATACCGCTCATTGCAATTAATAATGATGGAACGGTGTTGCAGAATATTCCGGCAAGGGTACAGATCATCAAAAGAACGTGGCATACCGTAATTGAGAAGCGAAGATCAGGAAAGTACCGTTATGTTTCTCAAAAGAAAGAAGAAGTGATGGAAGAGAGAATGATGGATATCAGCGGTATAAAAACATATTTTGCTTATAAGCCCACTATTTCCGGTGAATATGAAGTCAGGATTAGCAAGCAGGGAACAGATTCCTATGTAAAACAATATTTCTATGCCTATGGCTGGGGACGTACCGAATCCACATCATTTGAAGTTGACAAAGAAGGGCAGGTTACCATTGAGCTGGATAAAGACAAGTATAAGGTTGGTGACGATGCAAAGATACTGTTTAAAACGCCATTTTCTGGAAAGCTGCTGGTAACTGTAGAAAGAAATAAAGTTTTTGATCATTTCTACGTCAATACGGATAAAAAATCGGCCTCCATATCATTGCCGGTCAAAGAGGAATATTTACCCAATGCTTATGTGACTGCTACCTTGATCAAGCCGGTAACAGATGACGCCATACCATTGACAGTAGCCCACGGCTTTGTTCCTTTGTTTGCAGAAAAGCAGGTTCATAAATTGCCGGTAACGATCCATGCCGTTGAAAAATCGCGTTCAAAAAGAAAACAAAAGATATGCATTAAAAGCCTTCCCAAATCCAATATTGAGCTTACTGTAGCGGTTGTTGATGAAGGAATTCTCCAGATCAAGAATTATCAGACTCCCGACCCCTATAAATTCTTTTTCCGCAAAAAGGCCCTGGAGGTTAATTCCTATGACATATACCCGAAATTATTCCCTGAGCTGAGGATCAGCAAAGAAAGCTACGGAGCCGGGGGCTATGACCTGGAAAAACGCGTCAACCCGCTGACCAGTAAAAGGGTGAAGCTGCTGGCGTTCTGGAGTGGTATTTTGAAAACGAACAGCAAAGGAGAGGCATGCTATACGATAGATATCCCCCAATTTTCCGGTGATCTGAGGATCATGGCTGCTGCCTGGAAAGATAATGCTTTTGGGGCTGCTGACAAGCATATGAAAGTAGCAGACCCTGTAGTAGTAAGCGCTGCACTGCCAAGGTTTTTAAGTCCTGGTGACACGGTGCTGGTACCTGTAACGATCACGAATACAACAGCCAAAAATACCAGTGCAAAAGCAACAATCAGCGTGAAAGGCCCGCTAAAAATAATCGGTAAAAAAGAACAAAGCGTGAACCTGAAGGCAAACAGTGAACGCCAGGTACAATTTAAAGTTTTTTCAAAACGTGAGATCGGTGCAGGTGAAGTAAAAGTGATTGTAAATGCATTAAATGAAAAATTCACAGAAAAAATTGACATCACTGTCAGGCCGGCCGCTTCTTTATTGAAGTTGAGCGGATCGGGTCTTGTACCTGCAGGAAAAAGCCAGACCATAGACCTGGGAAACGACTTCATTCCCTCCACCGTGGAAGCTAAGCTGATCATCAGCAAATCGCCTATGATACAATTTACGGAAGACCTGAATTACCTGCTGGGCTATCCGTATGGCTGCATAGAGCAAACGGTTTCCAAAGCATTTCCCCAGATCTATTTCCATGACCTTGTGAAGTCAATAGGAATTAAGAAAATGCAGCGTTCCAATCCGAACTATAATGTACAGGAAGCGATCCGCAAGATACAGACCATGCAGTTGTACGATGGCTCATTAGCTTATTGGCCGGGAGGCAGCAGGGCAAGCTGGTGGTCAACGGTGTACGCAGCGCATTTCCTGTATGAAGCCAAAAAGGCTGGTTTTGAATTAGACGCCAAAATATTAGACAGGATATACAGCTATCTTGAAAAAAAGGTAAAAAATAAAAAAACAGAAAAATACTATTATTATGATGAGAGTGGCGTCTATAGAAGTAAAAAGATCGCACCCAAAGAAATTTTTTATTCTTTATATGTATTAACGATGGCCGGCAAGCGTGATCTTTCTACTATGAATTATTATAAGTCGCGCACGGATCTGATGGCGCTTGATTCAAGGTATATGCTGGCCTGCAGCTATTTGTTATCCGGAGATGCATCGGGCTATAGAATATTGTTACCAAAAAATTTTTCGGGCGAGATATCCAAGCCTGTATTCGGTGGAAGCTTTTATTCTTACATAAGAGACGAAGCGATTGCCTTGAATGCGCTGCTGGAAGCTGACCCGCAAAATGTACAGATAGGGATCATGGCAAGGCATTTATCACAGCAAATGAAAAAGAGCAGGTATTTATCTACCCAGGAAAGGTCTTTTGCTGTTCTTGCCTTGGGTAAATTGGCTCAAATGGCAAGTAAACACAATATCACGGCAGATGTGAAAGTTAAAGGAAAACAGGTTGCAGGTTTCAGTGGTGAAGATTTGCATTTAAGTAAAGGTATAAAAGGGCAAAAAGTTACCGTTGTTGCCAAAGGAGAAGGCAATCTTTATTATTTCTGGGAAGTTGAAGGCCTTAGTGCGAGCGGAGAATATAAACAGGAGGATAGCTTTATCAAAGTGAGAAAATCTTTTTACGACAGAAATGGCCGTATGATCACCAATAATAGTTTCAGGCAAAATGACCTGGTTGTGGTTAAATTAACCATTAACTCTTTGGATGGTTCTACCATAGACAATGTAGTGATCACAGACATGCTGCCCGCAGGGTTTGAGATCGAAAACCCGCGCATCAACACCATGCCCGACCTAAAGCTGCCAGCTACAGCTTCGTACCCCGAACACTTTGACATAAGGGATGACAGGATCAATCTGTTTACTACCGTTAGAGGGACTGCCCGGAACTATTACTATGTGGTGAGAGCAGTTTCCAAAGGTGTTTTCCAGATGGGCCCTGTTGGAGCCGATGCGATGTATAACGGGGAGTATCATTCTTATCATGGGGCGGGAACGGTGAGAATTTACGAATGATGAATTACGATTACAGAAAGGTTTAAGGAATTTCTTCAAGCAGACTATGCTGGATCACATAATGTGTTAATTGAGAATTGTTCTTTAGGTTCATTTTTTCTAAAATGCGGGCACGAAAAGTACTGATCGTTTTTACACTTAAAAATAATTCTTCAGCAATCTGAGAATTTGTTTTACCAGCCCCGATCAAACGTAGAACCTCAAACTCTCTGTCGGATAACAGCTCATGGGGTGGTTTATCATGCTCCCTATTCAGTTCATAAACTAATTGTTCAACAATTTCATTGCTAATATATTTCCTCCCCGTAGAAACAACCCTGATAGTTTCTATAATTTTGTCAAGCTCCATATCTTTTGAAAGATATGCTGAAGCACCCGCCTTAAGTGAACGAACGGCAAACAGATCTTCACCATGTATGCTAAACATTATAACATAAAGTTTAGGAAAGTCTTTTTTTAGTTGTTTCAGTATTTCTATACCATTTAATCCAGGCATTAATATATCCAAAATAAGAATGTTAGGAGCCAAAGACTGCACTTTTTCTATTGCCTCCATTCCGTCTACTGCCTCTCCTATTACTTTCATATCGAATTGCTCTCCAATCATCTGCTTTAAACCTACACGTACAATAGTATGATCATCAGCTATTAATATCTTTATCATAAACAGACTATTTAAATATATAGTAATTTCTATTATTTTATATTGAGTTTAAACTTTTAAATTCATTTTCAATTGCCACATTGGTTAACAATAATTTTATTAATGAGTTTTACTTATACTTATAAATATAGAAAAATGTTTCAATATTTAGATAATATTTAGAAAAAGTAGTATTTTTTATAGTAATAAAAATAGAAAAGTTGTATTTTTTATAGAAAAAAACCACTGTCAGACTTTTTTGTTGTTTTCTTTTTTTCTTTTGGGCTTTTTAATTAGATCAGAAATGTTATTTTCCAATATATCGTTGATCGCTGCCAACAGAATGTATAGCAGTGATTAATTCTTCTTTATCAGTATCTTTGACAAATATCCGGAAGTACCTGTATCAATAGCCTTTATAACGTATTCCCCTTTATTGTGAATTGACAAAATCAATACTTTAGTCAAGGGATAATTTTTGCTTATAGTTTTAGTAAGCTCTATTCCTGAAATTACAGGTATAGAAATATCACTAATTAATACTTAACTAATTTTGATCGAATGCTATTATTAGTCTCATTTTCCAACGCAATGAAATACATACCTTTTTGATAGCTCGAAACATTTATAACAATTTCATTAATTCCTTGCGTTGTTTCAAATGGATTATTCAACATAACTTCTCCATTCAGTTTATAAATTTTTAAAATTACTATTCCGGTAGCGTTAGAATTATAGGAAATGACTGCTATTGCCTCAGTAGGATTAGGTTTCACATTTATAAGTTCAAATGATTCATTTGTTAATGTTACTGATACTATCTGAGAGTAGGAAAAATTACCATCAAAATCTGTCTGTTTAAGACGATAATAAGATATTCCATATAGAGGGTTTTCATCTCTGTAAGTATAATGCTGTTTAGTGTTGCTATTACCTGCCCCTTTAATTTCAGCGATGGATTCAAACGCTGCACTATTGTTACTTCTTTCGATCGTAAAGTAGTCATTATTTGTTTCCGTGTTAGTTTCCCATGTTAATAATACAGCATTGGGGTTGATGGTAGAACCAGAGAAAGAGAGCAGTTCTATCGGTAAGACTACATCCTTATTTAACGAGAGCACCCATACTGCTCCTCTACTGGTATTACCTGTACCAGTTCCATCATCATCGCCATACGCACCTACAGCAATTTCAGGGAGACTGTCTCCATTCAGATCTCCGAGTGAGCCAACAGACCATCCCCAAAAATCATCATTATTAAGAATGTCGGTAAAATTCCCCTGTGTAGAACTAATTTTTTGAAATGATTTTACACTACCGTCTGTATTTAAAAATAATACCCATACAGCACCCCTGTTATTTCCCCCATCATCATCTCCGAGAGTTCCTGCAAGGATATCGGTAACTCCATCTCCGTCCAGATCTCCGAGTGAGCTAATAGAATAACCCAAAAAATCATAATTATCCATGATCCCGGTAAAATTTCCCTGTGTATTGCTAATTTTTTGATGAGATTTTACCGTGCCGTCAGGATTCATAAATAATACCCAGATTGCCCCCCTGTTATAACCGCCATCATCATCCTGGTAGGCTCCTATTATAATGTCTGTAACTCCATCTCCATCCAGATCTCCGATTGAGGCAACCGAGCTGCCGTAACTATCGGTATTATCAAGTATACCGGCAAAATTCCCCTGGGTATCACTGATTTTTTGATGTGATTTTACTGTTCCGTCTTGATTTAGAAATAATATCCAAACAGCGCCTCGGTTAGTGCCTCCATCGTCATCATTTTGTGCACCAACAGCAATATCAGTAATACCATCTCCATCCAGGTCTCCTAATGATGTAACTGAATTTCCGAATAGATCTGTATCATCTAATGTTCCCGTGAATCCTCCTTTAGTATCACTGATCTTTTGATGTGATTTTACTGTACCGTTACTATTTAGAAATAATATCCAAACAGCTCCTCTGTCATTATTACCGCCAGGGCCGTCATCGTCAAACCTTGCGCCTGTTGCAATATCAGTAACTCCATCACCATCAAGGTCACCCAGTGAGGTAAGAGAACTTCCAAATCTGTCCGAGTTGTCTAAATTACCGGTAAAATTTCCCTTGGTATCACTGATTTTTTGATACGAGTTTACTGTTTTATCTGCGTTTAAAAATAGTATCCAAACAGCGCCTCTGTCATTGCCACCATCTTCATCGTCTAATGCTCCTATTGCAATATCGGTAATACCATCTCCATCAAGGTCTCCTATTGAAGTGATAGAATAGCTAAAATGATCAGCAATATTTAGGGTACCTGAAAAATTTCCCTCAACAGCACTGATTTTCTGATAAGAGTTAACCGTACCGTGCTGAGCATAAGAATTAAAGATGAGCAGGACAAACGTAATGACCTGTAAGTACATCTTTTTTAAACCGGATTTGATCTTTGTTGTTTCCATGATTAGTAGATTTTAGTTAATGTTAAATAATTTGTTTACGGAAAATTGTTTTGGCAGAAGGACTAAAACAGTCAGAGAGATTCTCTTTTTTTTGTGTAATTTAAATTGCCGGATTGTGTGATTTAAACTCTGATATTGTAGGATTTTGTTTTAATTTTTTGTAGGTTTTTATCCTACAATGATGATAAGAAAGATATGTATAACAAGGATGAGAAGAAGCGTTTAGAGAAGTTTAAGCTTTAATCAGAAAAGTTTTAGAAGAGTTGTTAAAAGAGATGGTTGATCATGATTCTGGTTTCAGTGCTGTCAGGTGTTACCACCTGCCACCAAATCCTCATTGAACACTAAAATATTTTTTTACCGTATTTTAATTTTTTAAATTTTAATAAAATTAACGGATCTACAAACGGTCATAAACAATAACCTGCCAAAATAATGTCTTATGATAAAAACATCTTTTAAAGCCATTTTTTATGATCAAATGCTTCCGTTTGACAGCAACAAGTCATAATTCGCAGGTTTATTACGTACGCATATTTACGTATTTTCAAAATTACGTAAACTTTTTGTCAAAATAATCGTAATTTAATTTGTATTTTAAAAACATTAATTTGTACTTTTAGGAAGATTTTTACTATTTGCATTTTTATCAAAGCTATTTGCATTCTATCAAAATGGAGTATTTAAGTTTTCTTATGTGCCTGATATCATCCCAAGCTGCAAAATGCAGCTGTTTTTTTCTGAATAAAATTACCTGTCTGCGTCCCGGGCACTCGGGACAGGCAGGCAAGATCAGGAAATCTTCTGCTGATTATTCTTTTGGCGCATACGCATGGTATGGAGCAAAGGCCAAAGCGTTGAACGCCATGCTCTATGCGCTATGCGCTATGCTCTTACTCATCTCTACCACTTCGGTTAAAGCAGCAGTTCTAACTTCTATACAAACCGGCAATTGGACTGATGCTTCCACCTGGGATCTCGGCTATGTGCCTTTAGCCACTGATGATATAGTGATTGCAGCCGGCCATACGGTATCAATTCCAAATTCGGCAGGCAACCAAACCATTACCAATTTTACTATAAATACCGGAGGAATTTTTAATAATAGTAATAAGAGAGTTATAGTGACAGGGAATTATACCAATAACGGCACCCATGCAGGCAGCATTGCAGCCAGAACCACTTTGAATACGCCAGGAGCTAGTGTAGATGGTATAGGAACCATACACTTTGGTGATTTTGTATTTGAAAACGGAGTTAAAACGATCTTATCAACCGCTAACCTTACCAAAGCATTTGGCGATTTTGTGATTGGAAGCGGTGTTACCGTTACCAATAATGGTACCATTACTTCTGCTGAAAGATTGGATGGTGTGGATGCCACTACTTCTATATGGGTCAATGCAGTTGGTAGTACATTGAATTTTGGGGGTGATACCTTGCTGCCTGTTGGAGTATTAACCGCATCAGCTCCAGGCAATACGATTAATTACTATAGCTCAGGTGACCAGCCAATAAAAATACCAACTGCCAACACCTATTACAATCTTTCCTTATCAGGGACAGGTATCAAAATCTTAATGGGTAATCTTATCATAGCCGGTAATTTAGCCATTAACAGCGTTACTTTAGATGTTGATGTCACTAATAATTACAGCTTAAATATAGGTGGAGACTGGACAAACAGCGGAGTATTTGATGAACAATTAGGTACGGTTACTTTTGATGGTACTGCAGATCAAACAATTACAAATACCCTGGGAGAAACTTTTTATATTTTAAGAATTGATAAAACGGGCGGAAATTTGATCCTCAACGATAATATCACTGTCACCACAACACTTATTATGAACCAGGGTAATATTGTTACCGGTACAAATGTTATTACAGTTGGTACCAGCATTGCGAATATCGGAGCGCTTGCTTACACTTCCGGAACCGTTGTTGGCCAATATAAAAAATGGGTAAATGCTATAGGTGTTGGCTACAATTTGCCGTTAGGTACAAGCGCTGATTACCGGCCTTTTAATTATACACTCACCAATTTGATGGGGGGAGGCGGTACCATTACCGGTGAGTTTATTTCATCTGCCCCTGGCAACAGTGGTTTGTCTTTAAGTGATGCAGGCGTTACAATTTACAATACTTTTGTAGAAGGATACTGGAGCTTAACAGGCGGTGATGGATTAAACACCAACAGTTTTGATATTGAAGCTACCGGTAATGGTTTTACCAGCTTTACTATTGTTGCTTCTACCCGCTTATTAACGCGTGCCGATGCCGGAAGCCTCTGGAGCGCAGAAGGTACCCACGTTGCAGCAGTTGGCAATACTGCAAAACGTACCGGCACTTCCACCCTGCCAGCTCATTATGCCTTTGGTGATACCACAAATTGTACAGGACCAGCTACATCAACGATTACAGGGCCTGACAGCGTATGTACCGATGTTACCGGTGTCCTTTATTATGTAACAGACAATCCGCCAAACTTTTATAGCTGGACAGTTACCGGAGGAACAAAGGTTTTAGATAATGGTGACAGCATCACTGTTGACTGGGGCTCTGCCGGTATGGTTGGAGATGTTACAGTGATTGAAACCAATACCTGTTCGGAGGGCGCTCCGGTCAGCCGTGCTGTAAATATTCATTCATTACCTACTTCTGTGATCACAGGTAAAGCAAACGTTGCTGCTTTTACCACGGGTGTACCCTACTCTGTAACTGCAAGACCTGGTTATTCACCTTATACCTGGAGTGTAACAGGTGGTGGCACAATAGTATCCGGACAAGGTACAAATAGTATTACAGTTGATTGGGGAGCTGCGGGTGCAGGTAATGTCAGCGTGGTTGCCAGCAGCGGGTGTGGTGATGCCCCCTCCGTTGGTCTTGATGTAAATATTTATATAGTAATAAACAGCATCGTAAATGGTGCCTGGAACCTAACCGCTACGTGGGATTGCAATTGTGTTCCTGATTTTTTTGATAATATACGAATTCAGAATACGCATACCGTAACCCTGACCACAAATGAGGTAATAAATCATTTTGAAGTAGTAGCAGGAGGGGTCTTTGATGCTGCGGCTAAAAGGTTGGAAGTTACAGGCGATTTTAACTTAAATGGAGAATATAATGGTACTAATAACCTCACCTTAAGTGGTGCAGGTACAAACATTGATGGCGCCGGTAACATTTTCAATACAGGAACATTGATAATATCAGGAGGGGCTAAAACTATATTATCAACGGCTGTGTTAACAAAATCTTCAGGAAGTTTTCAGATAGGCAGTGGTATTGCCGTTACAAATCAAGGAAATATTACACTTGGTGGTGATATTACAGGTGCAGCAAGCACAACAACCTGGGTAAATGATACACGCTCTACATTAAACATTGGTGGCATTATGTTAAGTACAGGAACGTTTTTTGCATCTGCTGCAAACAACTTAGTAAGTTATTATGGTGCTGTTGCTCAAAGTATAAAACTTCCAAATGCATCTACTTATCATGGTCTTTCAATTACAGGTTCGGGCATAAAAACCTTAACAGGCAATACCATCATAAATGGTGATGTGAATATCACAAGTACTTTTGATGTAGATGCTGCCAGCAATTATAGTATTGACATGCTGGGAAATTGGACCAATAGCGGAACTTTTAATGCTCAGATCGGCAAGGTAACTTTCAGAGGCTCTGCTGCACAATCAATTACAAACACCACTGGCGAATCCTTTTATGACCTGGTGATTAATAATAGCAGCGGGATCAATTTGGGCGGGCCTGTAACTGTAAACGATTCCCTGATACTTACCAATGGAATAGTCAATACCACATCTGCCAATATTTTGATCATTGCTGATAATGCAACCTCTACGAGCGGCTCATCTACAAGCTTTGTGGATGGACCTATGCGAAAAGTTGGTAATGATGCATTTGTTTTCCCTGTGGGGGACAGCATAATCTGGGCACGCATTGGAATTTCAGCGCCTGCTACGCTAACTGCTGCCTTTGAGGCACAATATTTCAATGCTACGTATGCCAATACTGTCTCAGTAGGCACGCTTAACAATGTGAGCAAATTAGAACACTGGATATTGAATCGTACTGCAGGAGTAGATGCTGTTACAGTTACCTTATACTGGGAAGATGGTACGCGTAGTGATATTAATGATCTGCCGGATTTAGTCGTTGCCAGATTTGATGGTACCAATTGGATTGATGAAACACAAGCCGGTGGTGTGACCGGAACAGTAGTAGCAGGTACTGTAACGAGCCAGGTTGTTTCTTCATTCAGTCCTTTTACGTTTGGGTCAAATAGCGCTGCTGTTAATGCATTACCTGTGGATCTGGTATTCTTCACTGCAGAGCTGGAAGGCGACAAAGTAGTGATTGAGTGGGCAACAGCAAGTGAAATTAATAACGATTATTTTACAGTGCAAAGAAGCGCTGATGGGGATATTTCACTAAGTTCAGTACAAGGTTTTGAAGATCTTGTTAATATAGATGGTGGCGGCACCAGCAATATGACGTTGTATTATACCGTAATTGACAATAATCCGATTTTCGGAACTTCTTATTATCGGCTCCTGCAGACCGATCATGATGGACAGAGAGAATATTTTGATGCAATAAGAGTAAGTTATCTGCCTGAAAATCAAATTTTTAGTATATACCCTAACCCAACTAAGGGTGATGATCTGCATTTGACTATAAAAACAAGCAAGGATCAGCATTTACGAATAGTAATAACCGATGTAGTCGGCAAAAAATACTTCTTACAGGTAGTTGTATTGAATGAAGGTGAAAATTCTATTGAAATTGATGCTGCTGGTAAATTATCTCCGGGAGTATATAATCTCACCGGTACAATTGATGATAATTTTTTGTTTTTTAAGAAATTTGTGGTTGAATAAGTTTTCTTGCCACGAAGACACGAAGACACTAAGGTGTTATAAAAAAAATAACTTTGTGATTCTTTGTGTCTTAGTACCTTTGAGTTTGTTTAATCTTTAACAAAACGATGTCATCGCTATATCTTTGAATATTAACTTTAAAAAAAATAAAAATGAAAGAAATGAGATTTATGAGCAAATTTCTTCTGATCCTGAAATTATGCACGGAAAACCTTGTATTAAAGGAACAAGAATTCCAGTTCAATTGATAGTTTCAATGCTCGCTGATGGAATGTCTGAACAAGAAATTATTAAAGAATATCCTTCATTGACAATCAATACTGTTTTAATTTTGCAGTAATTTCTTTATCTTTGAAGCATGGATAAAATTGAAATAATAAAAGAATTAAAAGAATTACTCATCAAATATTTCCCTGGCGAAATTGCTCAGGTAATATTATTTGGTTCCCAGGTAAACGGAGATGCGCGGGAATATTCTGATTATGATGTGCTTATTGTTGTAAATCGTAATTATGATTGGAGATATGAAAGGAAAATATTAAGGGTTGTCTATAAGAATGATCTTAAATACCATATCCTTACTGATTTCACACTTATTTCAAATAAAGAATTAAATACCCTTAAAGGTAAACAACCGGTCGTGCTTGAAGCATTTGAAAACGGTATTGTAATATGACACTTAAACATGAAGATAGAGAGAGTTTGATCAGATACAGAACTGAGCAGGCAGAAGATGCCATTGAAGATGCTCAAATTTTGATCGCAAAAGACAGGTTGAAAGCGGCAGTAAACAGAATATATTATGCAGTGTACTATATTGTTTTTGCTTTAGCTCTTAAGCACAAATTTAAAGGTACAAAACATTTGCCCCTGATAGCATGGTTTGATAAAAAGTTTGTAGAAACAAATGTAGTTGATGTAAAGTATGGCGAAATGTACAGGGAAGCATTTAAAAAACGTTCTGAAGCTGATTATGGAACTTTTACAAAATTCACCAAAAAGCAGGTTCTGGATTTGTTTGATCAAATGATGGAATTTGTTAAAAAAATTAAACATCTCCTTTATTCTGATGATTGATTTAAATTTTAAATCTTAGTGAAACTTTGTGTCTTAGTACCTTTGTGGCATGAAGGCAATTTTAAGTAGTAGCTTTAAAAAATGTTCTATTTATTGAGAAAATTAATTAGGTGTAGTATTATCATTTTGGTGTGGTGTCAGGTGTTTCCACCTGACACTCCTGTATTTGCACAGGCTGATAAAACAGCCCGGGAAAATACAGATATGATCCCACTTGCTAATGATATGTATAATTTCAGGCATTTTAAAGATGCTCAGGATATCTACCTTAAAGTTCTGGAATTTGGTCCTGATAATGCTGCGGTCAACTTGTTGGCAGGTTTATGTTATCTTAAAACAGTGAATAAAGTAAAAGCCATCCCGTATTTAAAAAAAGCACACCAATTGAACCCCGAAATATTGAAGCTAATGGTTGATTATATTGAATTTAGCGATGAAGAATTAGCGCGGATCAATTCAACTGATTATATTATATATTTGATAGCAAAAGGATATCACCTGACTCATGATTTTAACAAGGCGATAGAATATTATGAGCGTTACCATGATAGTGTTTTGCAAAGAGATTTTTTTAAATGGGGATACAGGTCAAGTGAAAAAAATGAGCTTATTAATAAGATAAAGAGAAATATCTTTGAATGTAATAATGGAAAAGAATTTGTGAAGTACCCCGTAGGTGCGTTAATTGACAATATAGGAGTGCTGATCAATACGCCTCATTCGGAATATGTACCCTTGATCTCTGCTGATGATTCTGTGCTGATCTTTACATCCAGAAGAATGGGAAGCACTGGCTGGAACAGGTCCGAAGATCATGACTTTTTTGAAGATATTTATATATCCCGTAAAAGAGGGAATTACTGGGTAAAACCGAAATATAGGCAGCGATATAAATTCTGCCTTACATGATGCCTGTATTGCTTTATCCCCTGATGCTGCGCAGTTATTTGTATATAAAACCAAAAGGAGCGGAGACATTTTTCTTTCTAATTTTAAAAACGGTCAATGGTCAAATCCTAAAAGTTTAGGGTTGCATATAAACAGCAATTGTACCGAACCATCCGTATCTGTCACTGCTGACGGTCAAACCTTATATTTTTCAAGTACAAAACCCGACATATACGGAGACCTTGATATTTTCGTCAGTCATAAAAAAAAGAATGGAAAATGGGGAAAATCAACCAGATTAGGACCTGAAATAAATACAGAATATGATGAAGATGCGCCTTTTATACTTCCTGATGGGAAAACATTATATTTTAGCTCCAGAGGTCATAAGGGTATGGGCGATTATGATGTTTTCAGAACCATATTGGATGAGAACGGAAAGTGGTCAGAGCCGGAAAATATAGGCTACCCGGTGAATACTGCAGAGAATGATATTTATTTTGTTTTTTCAAATGATGGCAAGCGAGGGTATTTTTCTTCTTACAGAAAAGAAGGATATGGTGAACAGGATATTTACGTTGTTAATCTGCCCGATTTATTTGCACTTTTTCAACGATTTGATAATGATTCTTTAGCTTTAATAGCTATGATAAGATCTTATGGCGTTGAAAGTAATCGGCTGACCAACGAAATAGTTTTAAATGACATATTGGGCGCTGAAAAAGCAAAAAAAATGGCACAATACCTGGAAATAAAAAGGCTTACCCAAAGCGAAGCGAGGGAACTCGAAAAAGAATTTCTTCAAAAGGATTCAACAGAAGTTTTAGCTTTAGTAGTATTAGAGGAAGAGGGTAAAATAATAGTGATGGAAGAAGAAGAATTTATGCCTGCCTTTGATCCGCAGGATACAACTGCAACGATCAAAGATACTTCTGTTGTAAAAAGTATTACTATTACTACTGACAGCATTGCTGAACAATTTAATGCTGGATTTATGTTCAGTTGTTATTATCGCCTTAGAATAGTAGATAAATCAAAGATCACAGTTGAAGGCGGATACATCGTAGATGGAATTACCATCGGATACTATGACCAGGTGGGAGCATTTAACTTTGTTAAACTTTCTCCCGATGAGCTCAGGAGACTTTCTGCTCCTGTAGGTTCAATGCTGACTGCCGACAGGGAATTGGTGGTTAATGATATTACTATTGGATACTACAGTGAAGATGGTGAATTTCACTATTCTAATCTTTCACCTGATGAGATCAGGAGGCTGAGTTCACGTAAGGGACCAGTGCTTACAGCAGACCGCAAATTAATGTTTGAGGGCGTTACTATTGCATACTACGATGTAGATGGTAAATTTCAGTTTGTCAATCTTTCACCTGATGAGATCAAGAGGCTTAGCTCACCTGAAGGCACGATGCTGACGGCAGACAGGAAATACGTAGTGGATAATGTTGCTATCGGTCACTACGATAAAAAAGGAACATTTAAGTTTGCCAAACTTTCTAGTGATGAGATCAGGAAACTTACACCACCCCCTAAGAGCTCCTTGTTAACGGCAGATAGAAAATTGGTTGTTTATGGAATTACTCTTGGATATTACAATGAGCAGGGAGAATTTAATGTTTCAAATCTTTCTGCTGATGAACTGGACGAACTTAGTTCAATTGTCGCTGTTTCCCGGAATCAAGTCGATGAGATCACTGTTGGCTGCTATGATGACCAGGGAGAATTTAAATATGTAGTACTTTCGCCTGATGAGATCAGATGGCTTACTTCAGTTGCAGGTGCAATGATCACAGCAGATGGAAAATATGTAGTTGATGGCGTTACTATTGGATATAGCGCCAGTTCCCAGCCACCTGGCGGGGATAGTATTCCACCGCCTGATTCTCTCTATGGCCCATCTCTCTCTCCCGCACCCCCTGACCCTCCCGACCAAAGGTACGGGACAGGCCTGAAGGGGGAACGGCCTTCTAATGACTTAACAGTAATAGAGCTACACGAAACAAAAGACTCTGCTGAAACTGAAATTGTTTCTGTCTCATCAGAATCTCCCGAAGGGGACCCTGATGATTTTAGCGGTAAAAGTATTGCTTGTGCCGAAGTAGGAAAAAGTATTAAATTTAAAAATATCCTTTTCAATTTTGACAACTATGCTTTAAGGTCTGCAGCATTTAAAGGATTAAATTATTTGAAAGATGTAATTGAGCCTTGCGATGAAGTAAAAATTACCATCATCGGGCATACAGATAATGTTGGTCCTGCTTCCTACAACCAGGCCTTATCAGAAAAAAGGGCAAAATCAGTATATGATCAATTAATAAAAAAAGGTGTCCAGTCAAGTAAATTAACTTATAAGGGATATGGTGAAGAAAAACCGGTCGTGCCCAACGATACAAAAGAAAAACGGCAGCTTAACAGGAGGGTGGAGTTTGAAATTTTAAATTAAAAAGGTTTTCGTGGTGTCGGGTGTTTCCACCCGACAATCTCACAGGTACGATTGATGATAATTTTTTGTTTTTTAAGAAAATAGTGGTTGAATAAGTTTTTTTAACACCTTAAAATTTGGATATTTGCAAAAACTTTTTTGTAAGAAATACGTAGCAAGAACAACGAACGGAAAACTTAAATACTATATTAGATTAATACTGATATGAAACCAGAAACTTTAGAAGATATTAAAGAATACAAATTTGTTGATATTTTCAAATTGACATCTAACGGCACGTTTGAACCAAGAAGGGCAATCAAGATAGAAGGATTGACAATTTATCCAGGACAATCTTTCCGGAAACTTGGAGGCGTTGATTGGTATGATTTTGTTAGCTATGACATTGGGGCGCTTGAAAGGGCTGATGGGATTTTGGAATTAAAAGGAATTTACGACTTCATTAAGTGAAACAGAGAAAGCTTTCCTCGCTTAAAAATTTATTCAAAGATGCTCCTTCTACCAAGAACATTGTTGACTTACACAAACGTATTGTCCGGACAGATACACTTGTTTATGTTGTCCTTATTGCTTTCTTTCTGGCTTTCTTAATGTTTGCATACGATTACTTCAAATTTACCTCTGAGAGCAGACAACGGCTCTACGATAAATTAGAACAAATGGAAGACACATTACAACAACAGAAAGACGACAGGCAGGACCAAGAAATTAAGCATCTAAAGGAACAAATAGACAATCTCCAACTTTCCATCGACACTACCCAACTCCCGTAAAACAAAAATAAAAAAACTGGGCATAACAATTATCAATTAATAAAAAAAGGTGTTCAGTCAGGTAAATTAACTTATAAGGGATATGGTGAAGAAAAACCGGTTGTGCCCAACGATACAAAAGAAAAACGGCAGCTTAACAGGAGGGTGGAGTTTGAAATTTTAAATTAAAAAGGTTTTCGTGGTGTCGGGTGTTTCCTTGTAGAGACGTTGCATGCAACGTCTCTACAAGGAAACACCCGACATCCCTATCAGGTGGAAACACCTGACAGCACTGTATTAAAAATCACAAATGTATCACCTCCCCATAAGCCGCTGCTGCAGCTTCCATAATTGCCTCTGACATAGTAGGATGCGGATGCACTGTCTTGATTATTTCATGGCCTGTTGTTTCCAGCTTACGGGCAGCAACCGCTTCAGCGATCATCTCTGTTACATTGGCACCGATCATGTGTGCACCGAGCCATTCGCCATATTTGGCGTCAAAAATAACCTTTATAAAACCTTCTTTTGTGCCGGCAGCGCTTGCTTTTCCGGAGGCTGAAAATGGAAATTTGCCAACTTTTATTTCATAGCCTGCTTCCTTAGCTGCTTTTTCGGTATAACCTACGGATGCGATTTCCGGCTGGCAATACGTACAATTAGGCAGGTTATTATAGTCTAACGGTTCAGGATCTTTCCCGGCAATTTTTTCAACGCAGATAATTCCTTCAGCAGACGCTACGTGGGCTAAAGCCGGCCCGTGAACGATGTCCCCGATTGCATATATCCCGGGAATATTGGTTTGATAAAAATCATTCACCAATACTTTACCATTATCTGTTGCAACGCCACCTTCGGCTAACCCCAGGTTTTCTAAATTAGAGGTGATACCAACAGCCGAGATCACTATTTCGGCTTCAATATTTTGTGTACCTTTTTTAGTTTTTATTGAAACCTTGCAATTATTACCTTTCGTATCAATTTTTTCTACAGATGTGCTGGTTAGTACCTTCAACCCTGATCTTGTAAATAATTTTTCCAGCTCTCTGCAAATATCTTCGTCTTCTACGGGAACTATACGGTCCATGTATTCTACCATGGTAACTTTAGTTCCGATCGCATGATAAAAATAAGCAAACTCAACACCAATAGCCCCTGCCCCTACTACAACCATGGATTTGGGCTGTTTTTCAAGTATCATTGCTTCGCGGTATCCTATGATCTTTTTTCCGTCAATTGGTATAGAAGGCAGTTCCTTTGAGCGAGCTCCCGTAGCCAGGATGATGCTTTTGGCTGTTACTTCACTTTTTTTCCCATTCTTATCGGTAACTTCAATAGTATGATCGTTTTTCAAAGCCCCAGCTCCATTAATATGGTCTATCTTATTCTTTTTAAATAAGAATTGTATTCCTTTACACATATCACCAGCCGACTGCCGGCTTCTTTTGACCATTGCCTTAATATCAGGCCTAACATCCTTCACCGATATGCCATAATCACTTGCATGTTTCATATATTCAAATACCTGGGCGCTTTTTAAAAGCGCTTTGGTAGGGATACAGCCCCAGTTCAGGCAAATACCTCCCAGCTCGGCTCTCTCCACTACGCCTACTTTCATTCCTAATTGTGAAGCTCTGATGGCAGCTACGTAACCGCCTGGACCGCTGCCGATTACTAATAAATCGTATTGTGACATATTATTTGTTTTTTTTTCTAAAATAATCGATTATAATAGAAGTGTCTAACAATATCATTCTGTTCTCCATTTATTAAAATGGTCCCTTGAGTCATTAAAAGCTTTTAATTCTTCCTCACTCCAGGTTGGCCCTTTCAATAAAAGTTCCGTTAACTCTTGTTTAGAACTTTTTTTTTCTTCTTCTGTGGGTAATATAATTATTTGTACTTTCTTTGAAGTAAAATTTTTTGGTATTTTAATAACAACTTGTCCATTTTTTACTTCACTGTATTTTGATATTGCTTGCATTTCAAATAAATTTAGATTGTTTCATGCTGCAAATTTAATGATTTTCTTTACAGAAAAAATCTTATTTTAAAAAAAATCTGTGTAATCTGTGTAATCTGTGGTTAAACTTACTACTTTTGAATCATGAATTTATTAGAAGGTAAAACCACGCTCATCACGGGCGCTTTCAGAGGTATTGGAAGCGCCATAGCCCTTAAATTTGCGGGAGAAGGAGCCAATGTTGCTATCTCGGATATTGCACGCGTAGATAATGCAAAACCTTTGGAAAAGGAACTTCTGAAAGCCGGTATCAAGGTAAAATGTTACTCCTCTGACGCATCAGATCTTAGCGCATCTGAAAAATTAATTGAAAATGTAGTATCGGATTTTGGCTCTCTGGATGTATTGGTCAACAATGCCGGCATCACCAAAGATGGCTTACTGATGAGAATGACAGAAGAACAATGGGATGCTGTGATCAGTGTAAATTTAAAATCTGTTTTTAATTTGACCAAGGCCGTATTACCCACCCTCATGCGGCAAAGATCCGGATCAATCATCAATATCTCGTCTGTGGTAGGAATAAGAGGTAATGCAGGGCAGGCGAATTATGCTGCTTCAAAAGCTGGTATTATCGGGTTCACTAAATCGGTAGCTTTAGAGCTTGGTTCAAGGAATATCCGCTCAAATGCCATAGCGCCCGGCTTTATAGAAACAGAAATGACAGCGAAACTTGACCAAAAAGTGGTTGAAGAATGGAGAAAAGCCATCCCTTTAAAGAGAGGAGGCACCCCCGAAGATGTAGCCGATTGTGCTGCTTTTTTGGCTTCTGATTTGAGTAAATACATTACCGGGCAGGTTATACAGGTTGATGGTGGAATGTTGACCTAGCGTTATGATTTCCTAAAGCGATATAAATATCGCGCTACAAGTAAAACGAAATTTTTTTGTAGCACGAAATTTATTTCGTGGAACAGTTATATAATAGTTACAATTTGCCTCAATAAATAATAAATAGAATGAACTCACTGAAAGCATTAGGACTGATTTACGCTGTTGTCATCTGGACAATTGTGGTGATATTAATAGGATTTTTGATTTATAGAATTTATAAAGTTTTCCTTAAAAAATCAGACAGAAAACCTATCGGACAGATTACCGGAAATTGGTATCCCAAAGTCCTAAAAATTCTATTCGGACTTTCAATGTTGCTAACAATTGTATACGCTCCGTTTTATGCTTATGTTGGCTCAGCATTTAAATTTATTATACCGAACTACCTAAACAACCTGCTTGTAATCATTACTTTCTTGGTTGCCGGTTTGGAATGTTTTCTCACTTTGACCATTTCAGAAAAACTTATCCAGAAAATCTACAAAAAAGTCATCCTGACAATTATTGTAATTATTATGCTTCCTCTTTCTGTCTATCTGACAATCTACATACCTCACATGTTTGCGTATCTTTCAGAAAAGGAGTGCTATCTCGTTGACTTACCAGTAAAAGGCATATGGACAGCAGGACATGCAGGTGGTTCAGAAATTGTAAACTATCACTGTGCTGTAAAAGCTCAAATGTATGCAATGGATATTGTTAAAGTAAATAATAATGGACAATTCTTTGAGGGAGAAGGAAAAGATATAACGGATTTTTATACGATGGGAGAAAACATATACTCACCGGTATCAGGAATAGTAGTAAGTGTTGTTGATAGTTTACCAAATGCTGGTATTACTTTTATGCCAATGGACACTTTGAATCCAGCCGGAAACCATGTTGTAATAGAATTTAAAAAAGACAGATATGTTTTCCTTGCACACCTTGACAAAAAATCTGTTAAAGTTAAAGAAGGTGATCGAGTCAAAGCAGGTAACCTAATCGCACAAGCAGGTAACTCAGGAAATACTTCATGGCCTCATTTACACATGCACATCCAGGACAAATCAATAATTGATAACGAAAACGCAATAGGATTTCCATACAGATTTAAAAAAATGGAAAGAAAGCGTTGGTTGACTTGGACGACAGTAACGAATGATTTTTTAGTGAGAAATGACTTTTTTAAAAATGCTGAATGACAATGAATTACTACTAATCCAAAACACTCACAAACTTTAATAAACCATGATTGACTTAACAACAAACCTCGCAGGAATAAAATCCCCAAACCCCTTTTGGCTGGCATCTGCGCCACCGACCAATTCCGGATACCAGGTGATGAAAGCATTTGACAAGGGCTGGGGTGGAGCCGTATGGAAAACGGTAGGCGTACCCATTGTAAATGTCTCCAGCCGTTATGGTGGCGTGAATTACAACGGACAGCGCCTGATCGGGCTAAACAATATTGAATTAATAACAGACCGCCCGCTCAAAGATAATTTGAAAGATATGGAAGAAGTAAAAAAGCACTTCCCCGATAATGCCGTTGTTGCTTCCTTAATGGTTGAATCAAAAGAAGAATGGCATCAAATAGTAAAAGATGTTGAGAATGCAGGGGCAGATGGAATAGAGCTGAATTTCGGCTGCCCTCATGGCATGTGCGAACGCGGGATGGGCTCGGCTGTGGGCCAGGAACCTGAAGTGTTGACAACCATCGTATCCTGGGTGAAAGAAGCAGCTACTGTACCTGTAATTGTTAAATTAAGCCCCAATATTAGTTTCATCACAGACCCTGCTGTTGCTGCCAACAAAGGCGGAGGCGATGCGATCTCATTAGTAAATACTTTTCAGAGTCTTGTTGGCGTTGACCTGGATAAATTTGTTCCTTACCCGGTAGTGAATGGGCAAAGTACAAATGGTGGTTATTGCGGTCCCGCAATTAAGCCCATTGCTTTAAATATGGTTAAAAATTGCGCCCTGCATCCGGATGTGAGGCTGCCCATCTCCGGGATCGGTGGCATTTCAACCTGGCGGGATGCGGTAGAATTTATGCTTTTAGGCGCTTCTAATGTACAGGTTTGCACTGCTGTGATGCATTTTGGTTTTGGAATAATAGATGAACTGATCAGCGGTTTGAAGATATACATGCAGGATAAAGGATTTACCAAAGTAACCGATCTTGTGGGCAAAGCTTTACCTAATGTATCGGAATGGGGTGACCTGGATCTAAGCTACAAGGTTATTGCTGAAATTAATAAAGATAAATGTATTGGCTGCCAGCTTTGTTATATCGCTTGTGAAGACGGGGCACACCAGGCGATTGGATTAGTAGAACAGAATGATGTTCCGTTTAAAAAGGAGGATGGCAGCGAAGGCATTGGCAGCGACAGGGTTCCTTATATTATTGAAGAGAATTGTGTGGGATGTAATCTGTGCTCATTAGTTTGTCCTGTAGAGGATTGTATCACCATGGTTGAAAGAGACACAGGCAAACCATCTGAAACCTGGAACCAACGGATTGAAAAAGGAACCATACCTACTGAATTTAATGATAAGCTTGCAGGGGGGATTGGGCATTTTACTCCCAAACCTGCGGATGCGTTGAAAAAGTAAGAAAAAAATGCCACAAAGACGTACTAGATACACAAAGGTAATTTTACATATTTTGTGCCTTAGTTAGTGGCAAGAAAAAATGGAATTAAAAATCAATAATCTATCAAAAACTTATCCGAATGGTGTAGAGGCGTTAAAAAATGTCTCCTTAACGATTCCTACTGGCATGTTTGGTTTACTTGGGCCGAATGGCGCAGGTAAATCAACCTTAATGCGCATCATTGCTACTTTACAGCAAGCAGATACGGGTTCTGTTTATCTTGATGATCTAAACGTATTGGACCAAAAGGATGAAGTTAGAAAATTATTGGGATATCTACCGCAGGAATTTGGCTTGTACCCAAAAGTAACTGCTGAAGGTTTGTTGAATCATTTTGCAGTATTAAAAGGTGTTTCTAATCCTAAAGAAAGAAAAGAAGTGATCCATGGTTTACTTCAATTAACCAATTTATATGAGGTGAGAAAGAAAAATCTGGGAACTTTTTCCGGAGGTATGAAACAACGGTTTGGTATTGCACAAGCACTTTTAGGCGACCCAAAGTTGATCATTGTAGATGAACCTACGGCAGGGTTAGACCCTGCTGAGCGCATACGGTTTCATAACCTGCTGAGTGAAATCGGGGAAAATGTCATTGTTATACTTTCTACGCATATTGTGGATGATGTAAGTGATCTATGCAGCAGCATGGCAATCATTCATCTTGGAGAGGTGCTCTTAACCGGAAGCCCTTTGCAGCTTATGAATGATCTGAAAGGCAAAGTGTGGGAAAAAGTAATTGAGAAAGATCAGCTAAAAGCGTATAAGGATAAATTTAATGTTATCTCTGCCAGGTTGTTTGCCGGCAAGTCCCTGATCCATGTGTATAGTGAACAAAAACCGGATAAATCTTTTGAGACGGTACCACCTGAATTGGAAGATGTATATTTTTCTACTATTACAAAAGATATTCATGTTTAAAGAAATTTTCTTTTTTGAACTTAAATACCGCTTCAAGCGCCCTGCCAATTACATATATTTTGGCATTTTCTTTTTGCTGACTTTCCTGGCAGTGAATGGAATGGCCGGGGGTTTCAAAGGAGTGGTCATCAGTGTTGGCAGCGGAGGCGGAGGGAAAGTACTGGCAAACTCACCATATCAAATTTATCTCCTGATAACTCTTCTAAGTTATTTTGGCATTTTGGTGACTTCAGCCATTATGGGCAATCCTGTTTACAGGGATTTTGAACACCAAACGCATTCTTTATTCTATTCAAAACCTATTTCTAAATTCGGATATTTAGCGGGCAGGTTTTTGGGTTCATTGGTAATTGCTTTTTTGGTTTTTTTAGGTCTTGGAATAGGGATTTTAACTGCTTCATGGATGCCGTGGTTAGACCAGGATTATATTGGTCCATTTTATGCAATGGCTTATGTGCAGCCCTATTTAGTTACAGTACTTCCCAACCTGATATTTACAGGCGCTATCTTTTTTGCATTAGCCACGCTCACCAGGAATATTCTTTCTACTTATGTTGGAAGTGTTGTTTTCTTAGTCTTGTATTTTATGGGGCTCAGCCTTCTTTCTGACCTGGAAAATGAAACTATTGCAGCATTATTAGATCCATTTGGAGAAAGCGCTACCGGATTAGCAACAAAATATTGGACAGTAGCTGAAAAGAATACATTGATCATTCCATTTACCGGGCACTTATTTTTCAACAGAATTATCTGGTTAAGTGCCGGTGTATTGATCTTTGCTTTTGCATATAAAAAATTCAGCTTCTCTTATTTTATTTCAGAAAAGAGATCTAGGAAAAAATTGAAGCAGCAAACTTTAGAAACTGAAACAATAGATTGGGCAGGGAAATTTTTAATACCACGAGCAACCAGGATATTTTCCTTTTCTACAAATTTAGTACAATATATTAAACTTACAGGGCAGGAATTAAAAGGAATTGTAAAGAACGTTTACTTTATAGCCATACTATTTGCCGGTGTAGTGCTGATGTTTGTTAATGGAAGCCAGGTTGGAAAGTTTTATGGAACAACTACCTATCCCGTTACCTACCAGGTTATTTCAATAATAAGCGGCTCTTTCGGCTTGTTTTTTCTTATTATTATTATCTTTTATGCCGGTGAATTGGTTTGGAGAGAACGTACAACCAAGATCAATCAGATTTTTGATGCCCTACCCATCCCTAACTGGGTGCCGTTTAGTTCTAAATTAACTGCTTTGATCCTGCTTCAGGTCGTATTACTCTTAGTAGTAATGCTGTGTGGTTTAATCATCCAGGTATTTAAGGGGTATTATCATTTTGAGACCGGTCTATATGTAAAATCATTATTCGGATTACAATTTATAGAACTTGCCTTGCTTTGTGTATTAGCCATGCTGGTCCAGGTAATCGTAAATCATAAATATCTTGGACATTTTATCATGGTTGTATATTTTTTGGTGAGCATTTTTATGGCGCAATTTGGTTGGGAACATAAACTATATGATTACGCTGATGATCCGGGATATACCTATTCTGATATGAATGGCTTTGGACATTTTATCTTGCCGATTGGGTGGTTTAAAATTTACTGGACGGCTTTTGCAGTATCATTAGCGATATTGTCTAACCTTTTCTGGGTACGGGGGTTGGAAACAAGCCTTAAATGGCGGACTCAACTTGCAAGAAGACAATTTGTTAAGCCCACAAAAATAGCTTTTATCTTAGCTTTATTGGTATTCTTTATTTCCGGTGGTTTTATTTTTTACAATACCAATATCTTAAATGAATATATGACCAGCAACGAAAGAGAAGAACTAAGTGTAGAATATGAAAAGCGATATAAAAAGTTTGAAAATTCACCACAACCGCGTATAACAGATGTAAATGTCAACGTAGATATCTACCCACTTAGCAGAGATGTTGCATTTAAAGGACATTATATTTTAAAAAATAAAACCAACGAGGCTATTGATTCTATCCATATTGATATAAATCGCAACATAACTATTAATGATATGTCTTTTGACAGGAATCATAAAATGGTTTTGGAAGATGAGAAGATAGGGTACTACATAGTTGAATTATCAAAACCATTATTGCCGGGTGAAAATGTAGTGCTTCAATTTGATTTAGCTTTCACTACGAAAGGGTTCAAAAATAGCGGCTCCAATACAAGTATCGTTGAAAACGGGACATTTTTACATAGTAACAGCTATTTACCCGCTATTGGCTACAACGAAGGCGGAGAATTAAGTGATGATGATACCCGTAAAAAACATGGCCTGAAACCTAAAGAACGTATGGCTTTAGTAAATGACAGCAATGCAAGGTTGAATAATTATATCTCACATGATGCTGATTGGATTACTTTTGAAGCTACTATAAGTACCAGCCCGGATCAGATTGCTATAGCGCCTGGTTATTTACAACGTGAATGGACAGAGGGTAACAGAAGATACTTTCATTATAAAATGGACTGTAAAATTTTGAATTTTTATTCTTTCCTATCTGCAAGGTATGAAGTTATAAGAGATAGCTACGGCCCTACCAGCCCCCCTAACAGCCCCCCTAAATCCCCCCAAAGGGGGGCTGTTAGGGGGGCTATTGAAATTTATTACCATAAAGGACATGAATACAACCTGGATGCTATGGTAAAAGCTATTAAAAGATCTTTGGATTATTATACAGAAAATTTCTCACCCTACCAGCATAAGCAAGTCAGGATACTGGAATTTCCCCGCTATGCTTCATTTGCACAATCATTTCCTAATACCATTCCTTATTCAGAAGCAATAGGTTTTATTGCACAGGTAGATGAGGATGATGAAGATGATATTGATTATCCCTTTTATGTTACAGCCCATGAAGTAGCGCACCAATGGTGGGCTCACCAGGTGATAGGAGGGAATGTACAAGGCGCTACGGTGATGTCTGAAACCATGTCTCAATATTCAGCCTTGATGGTGATGGAAAAAGAGTTTGGAAAGGAAAAAATGAAGAAATTTCTTAAATATGAATTGGACAGATATTTAAGAGGTAGAAGTTTTGAACGAAAAAAGGAACTGCCGTTGATATTGGTAGAAGGACAGGGATATATTCATTATCAGAAAGGTGGGTTGGTAATGTACGCATTGCGTGATTACATAGGAGAGGATTCATTAAATGAAGCGTTAAGAAAATATATCAAAGCAGTAGCTTATCAACAACCCCCATATACCAATTCACTGGAATTTTTAAGCTATATCAAATCAGCTACCCCCGATTCTCTGCAATATATAATAAAGGATATGTTTGAAACGATTACCTTGTATGAAAACAAAACCAATGAAGCTGTACTTAAAAAACGCCCGGATGGTAAGTATGCTGTTAAGATTAAGGTAGCGTCTAAAAAGTTACGGGCTGACAGTTTGGGAAATGAAAAAGAGATCCCTGTTAACGACTGGATAGATATTGGGATATTTGGTAAATCCGAATTGAAAGCAGAGACGCCCAATTTGGACGTCTCTGCTTTCAATTCGGAAAAAAACTCTAATTCGGATAAATCCTCTATTGGTAAGCCTTTGTACCTGAAAAAACATAAAATTAACCAGCCGGAAATGGAATTTGAAATTATTGTAGACGAGCTTCCCTGGAAAGCCGGCATAGATCCCTATAATAAATTAATTGACCGTGATTCGGGAGATAATGTAAAGAAGGTAGGGGCTGGTTGATCTGTTTAGAAATTAATAATGATAATTTTAGTAATTTCTATCAACCAACTCAAGCAGCTCAATAAATTTTTTGCTTCTCAGAGACACGATCTTTCTCTCTGCCCCGATCATTGCTTTCATATAACCGCCTTTATAGTAGCGCCTGAAGAAAGGGCCGGTAAAAAGTATTGCATCTAAAACGGTGTATTCAAACGCGAAGTACACACCGGCAGCTACAAGCAGTCCATTTAAAACAAACGAGTTGATCCCATTTTTAATATCACCATAGTAAATCTGTCCGGCACCGGGCAATAGCATACTTAAATTCTTTGCTGCTCGGGGCCTGATCTTATTGACCTTATTTATTTCACTAAATATTTTGACGATTTTGGCGCTGTCTGATCTTTCTGTGAGCTGTTTGAAATAACGTTCAGATGAGTTAAGCGCTCCGATTTTAAAATTAATGACAGCCAGATAAAAAAGTTTTTTCCTGTAAAAATATCCGGAGAGTGAATCATTGATGTCCAATAAACGGAGGAGTGCATAGTGATAGTCATTTTGTAAGGGAAATATTAATGATCGTCAACAATAATAGCTTCAATTTCATTGTTTAGATTTTTTTTAAATATGGAATCAACATGTGGATAGAAAAAGGCAAGTCGTTCGTATTCCCTGGAAGCTAACAGGTGCTTTTGTGAAGCAGACAAATGTTTTGCATATTTTAATGGATAAAATTCCATATTCACTGCAGGAAGGATGAAAATTACATATACCTGTCAGATCTTGTGATGAAATAAAATATTTATAGTAATATTGTTTTGACCAAATTGTTTGTAAAAAAATACTTTTTTATTTTGAAACCAAGTAATGAATATTTCATGAAAGAAGCATACAAGCAGGCAAAGTATGCTTTTGATGAGGGAGAAATACCTATCGGAGCTGTGATTGTGTGTAATAATAAAGTGATCGCACGGGCACATAACCAGTCTGAAATATTGAGGGATTTTACTGCGCATGCTGAAATGATCGCTTTTACGGCTGCTTCGGATTACCTTGGTGGAAAAAATCTCAGCGATTGTACTTTATACGTAACCCTTGAGCCTTGCCTGATGTGTGCAGGCGCCTGCTATTGGGCCCAGATAAAAAAACTTGTAGTTGGCGCTCCCGATCCAAAAAGAGGTTTTAAAAAGGTCAAAGCAAATATTTTACATCCTAAAACAGAAATTGTTTCCGGAATAATGGATAGAGAATGTGGGAAACTGATCACTGATTTTTTTGATAAAATAAGGTAGTTTATCACTATTGTCCGGGAAAATTTAGAACATAACTTTCCCTGTCTGTCTCAGGCAGATAAGTTGTTTAAAAATAATAGTTGGTCCCGCCTCAGGCGGGAGCAGCAAGCAGTTGGCAAAATGGTAGTTCGCAACAAGAAAACAAAGAACTTCGCAACAAGTCAGAAGAAGTAGGACGAATGTTGAATCACATGATAGAAAATCCTGAAAAGTATCGATCAAGATAGTAGGCAATTTTGCCAATTGCCCATTGCCAACTGCCAACTTCTCTATAAAGCCGACTGCTCCCGAGTACTCGGGATGTATAATTTTTTTTAATCTATTTTCAAAGTATATGTTCTTTTGTGGTTTTGCTATATAGTTCTTATATTTGCAAAATTAAATATGTACCACCTCTAAAAACAGAAAATTATGGAAAATGTAGCTGCAAAAACAGCATTCGAACTGCCGGCTTTGCCTTATGCACCTGACGCATTGGAGCCGCATATCGATAAAATGACCATGGAAATACATCGTGGCAAGCACCACAATGCTTATACCACTAAATTAAATGACGCTATTGATGGCACTGAATTGGCTGATAAGTCTATTGAGGAGATATTGAAAAATATCAGCAAACATTCCGGAGCGGTCAGGAATAACGGTGGCGGTTATTATAATCATAGTCTTTTTTGGACCATCATGTCTCCTAACGGTGGCGGACAACCTTCAGGCGACCTGTTAAACGCAATTAATGGTAGCTTTGGTTCTTTTGATAAGTTCAGGGAAGAATTTTCAAACGCTGCTGCCACCAGGTTCGGTTCCGGCTGGGCATGGCTGGGTGTGAAAAATGATGGCAATCTTTGCGTTTGCTCCACTCCCAACCAGGATAATCCACTGATGGATATTGCTGAATGTGCCTGCACACCCATTTTAGGTTTGGATGTATGGGAACATGCTTACTATTTAAACTATCAGAACAGACGACCTGATTACATTGCAGCCTGGTGGAATGTGGTGAGTTGGGAGGAAGTATCCCGAAGGTTTGCAGAGGTTAAATAAAATGAACTACTCTAAAACCATAGACGGATTAAGTGACCAGGCATTCTGGGATGTGCATTTTGATAAGCTGGACCCGAAGCGACATAATAACTTTATCGTGATGAAGGTTTTTGATTATGGTAATTGGGATGACGTATTATCGGTTTTGGGTTATTATGGAAAAGATAGAGTGCGAAAGTGCTTGATTAATGCAGATTACTTGCAGGAGCATTCAATTGATTTGGCCAGATGGCTTTTAGATGTAAAACCTTCCGATTTTAAATGCTTTACGAAAAAACAGTTACATCAGACATCCTAAGAGTGCTGGAAAAAATAAGTGGGATAGATGAATTAGAAAAATTCCAGCTTGTAGGGGGAACGGCTCTTGCCTTGCAACTAGGTCATCGTCAGTCGTTTGACCTTGATTTTTTTGCTGAAAGGGGCTTCAATAAAGAATACCTGGAATTACGGCTTAGAGCGCTGTTCCCTGAAAAAAAAGATTTAAGTCAGTCAATTAATGGCTTCTCCTGTAAGTTAGACGGAGTGAGATGTGATTTTTACGATTGGAAAACGGGTTATATAAGGGAGCCGGTAGATTTTAAGGGAATAAAAATCGCGTCAACAGAAGATATTGCTGCTTTTAAATTGGATGCTATAACCAGGCGTACAACAATCAAAGATTTTTGGGATATTGCTGAGTTATTGGATAGGTATTCTATCAAGGAAATGATAATGTTTTACAAAGAAAAGTACCCATACCAGGATATAAGAATTGTTATGGATTCGTTGCCCAAAGTTGAAAAAATAACAGAAAAGCCAGAGTATAAGATATTTAAGAATTGCACTTTAAAAGACGTAAATAAAAAGATAGAAACAGCAACGAAAGAATATATTGCAAATCAAATAAAGCAGAAAAAGGAAAAACAAGAGGAGCGGGTAAAAAAAGCAGAAAAACTTATAGAGCGAAAACAGTTGTGATTTGCTTTCAAAATGTATCTTTGACGTATTGATAAACTTTTAAGACACTTTTTTCTTTTTAATCTGCTCCGCTATTCTTACAATAAAATTCTCTATCGTTTCCCCAGCTTGTATTTTATTGTTTTCCAGTGCTCCGGAGAAACTGTCTAAAAGGCCCTTATATTCCGCGAATGTCTTTTCCAGCAGTTTTTCATCTCCGGTTTCCCAATAGTGGCCTTCATCGGTTAAAGAAAAATCCTGCAGGTATTTTTTGCTGACATGACGTAAAAAATTAATGATTGTTTTATGAACATCCACCCCTGCATACTGTGTTTTAGTGAAGATTGAATAAATAAGTTCTTTATCCTTTTCATTTCCCGTTTTCAGGTAATACTCCAGCATGAAAGGGTTTGCCATAATCCCGTTGGAAAGGAAACAAAGCATCACCGGTTCGCTTTGAGGAGGAGAAAAGAGGCAGCCGTAGATGTCTTCATTAAAAGACTTCTTTCCAAAACATTTCACAGGGAATGTCCTTTTAAAAATGTGATACTTCCATTTGTGTATTTCCGCGGTATCTTTTACTTCGTCTATCATTTTTGAAAGCGAAGCGTTGCTGCGAAACTTGCCTTTGTAATAAATGCTTAGTCCCATTGATTTTGGTTAGTTGGAAAGTGTTTTTTGCCACAAAAGCACAAAAGCACTAAATCCCACTAAAAATTAACTAATTGATTTTCAGGGTTTTGTGGGATTTAGTGCTTTGGTGTTTTAGTGGCATTTTTATTTTTTGGACTTTTTAGAGTGGACTCAAATAGTAAAATTAAATTCATGGCAAAAGTACTTCATCTCTCACAGAATATCAACCAAATTTATTTTATAAAAAAAACATCACTAAAAATTTGTATATTAAAAAACCATCCAATACCTTCGCCCGCAATTTTTGATCCACGCCTGTAGGCGCGGGATCAATATTTAATTTATTATTTAAACAAACACGGAACACGGAACGTACAGACGCCCAAATTGGGCGTCTCAACATTCCTCAAATTCCTCAAAACAAATTAATTATCATGAACAAGACAATAAAAAAAATTTTAGCAATTACAGCAATAGCTTTGATTGCTATGCCTTTGTTTTACAGTTGTAAGAAAGGCGAAAATGACCCGTTTATTTCTTTACGTTCCAGGGATAAACGAATTACCGGGGAATGGAAATTGGTTTCAGCTGAAGAAACTTCTACTTGGAGTCGTGACTTTGGATTTGGCGCTACTAGTGGTTCAACTACTACTATTTATGATGGTAAGACATCAGTTACAACCGGGGGTGGTTCTTCCTTATACACATTAACCATAACTTTTGAAAAAGATGGAACTGCCACTTATAAGGAAGATGATGATGGTGATATTGAAGACGTCACAGACGAATGGTTTTGGTTAGATTCGAAGAAAAACAAAACGACCATTTCTCATCCATTTGGATTTTTTGTAGTTGATCAACTTAAGAACAAAGAATTAATTTTAAAAGATTCCGGAACAAATAATCAAAGTGGGTCTGGATGGTATGACAATAATTCATGGGAAGAAACCTGGACTTTTGAAAAACAAAAGTAAATTTCTTCATAAAGGAATATAATAAAAAAGCCCTGCTCCCGAGTACTCGGGACGGGGCTTTTTTTCAACTACATGAATGTTTTTTTAAAAGAATAAAAATCGTTAAATTTGATTAGTACAATCAGAGTCTCCCGGAAATCCTAAATTCAAACATATTACTATCTTAAAAAGGGGACTCTGATGGGACTCCTTAAAAATATTAGAATATATTTTTCGCACACATCAGAGTCCCCTGTTCAGGTTTTTGGTATGACTGCCTGCAACGTGTAGGCTTTTCGAAAGGCAAGCAGGTACGAAGTTTGTATTGGCGGGAGACTCTGATGGGACTGAAATTTATTTTATAAAAAAACATCACTAAAAATTTGTATATTAAAAAACCATCCAATACCTTTGCCCGCAGTTTTTGATCCACGCCTGTAGGCGCGGGATAAATATTTAACTTATTATTTAAACAAACACGGAACGTACAGACGCCCAAATTGGGCGTCTCAACATTCCTCAAAACAAATTAATTATCATGAAAACAATTAAAAGATCTTTAGTGGTAATAGCCACTTGTTTATTGGTTTTAGCAGTTATGGAAAGTTGTAAAAAAACCGCAACACCAAAAAAGTTAGACGGTAAATGGAAAGCTACAAAAGGTACGAGTACTCGTACAAGTACACAAAAATTGACGTGGTTGGGGTGTACACCAAATGATTGCAGCAGTACCTCAACTACTACCGAAACTTTTGATGGTGCTACCTGGACGGGTACAATGACATCTTCGAGTACTGATGGGAATGGAATTGTCACACCTAATCCGGACGTACCCATTGATGATAAGGAAACCATGTCTTTATCTTTTGATAAAAAGAACGGTACCTTTGAGCAATCATTTGTAGGGACTAATACTTATAAAAATCCTTATTGGAGCAATGTATATGATGATACTACCGCAGCTCCTCTATATAATGGTGGCGCTCTGGATCGAAAAGATGTTACTTCATCAACCGGAACGATGAAAGGAGATTTTCAGGTTACGGGAGGACTTGGTGATACTGATAAGAAATCTCAGTTTATTCTTTTTGGGACATCATGGACTGATAATTGGACTTCAACTTATTCCTACTTCCTGACTGGTACTGATAGTTCTGTTAATGTTACGAATTTGTATGTCCAAGATTGGCCTAATTATATTAAAGTGCCAACATCTGAATCAGGTACAGATGGTTCAATCGGAGAATCAAGTGATGGAGATGTATGGACTGTAACAGAGAACAAAAAAGGTACAATGACAATGAACCAAACTGAAAGTTCTACTAATTCAGATGGAAGCAACACCTCTTCTTATACCGAGGAATTAACTCTGGAAAAGGAATAATATCAGTTTTAGTTGATAAAATAGTGTAGTAGAGGCTATTTTTGAGAGTTTAAAAAATTGTTGTACTTATTTATATAAAAAGCCCTGATCCCGGGTATTCGGGAGGGGCTTTTTTTCAACTACATGAATGTTTTTTTAAAAGAATAAAAATCGTTAAATTAGTAATTACCTTTTGGGCATCTCTAAAAACTACACCATACATTCCCCTCTATCAAGAGGGGCAAGGGGTGTGTTTTAAAAAATATGTAGTTTTTAGAGATGCCCTAATTACCTTTTTTAAAAAACACCCCCATCCCCAGCCTGAACACAAACGCATTTGATAGAACATAATAGTCTGCATTTGCCTCAACAGCCCAGTGATCGTTAAGCATAAAATCATTTCCCAGACCGAATGAAACATCAAAACTACTTCCCTTTAGTGGGGCTTTTACCAAATAATAACCTTTACTTCTTAAAAAAAAGGTTTCAGAAAAATATAACCTTAGACCGAGCGCTGCAGCGCTTCTGCTTAAAGAATTAAAATACTCAAAACCCCCGGATAAGGCGAATTTATCAGCAGCAAAGTAGTTAAGGTCAAATCCAAAGCCAACGCTTTTACCAAAATTCTTGAATGGCTTTTTGTTGTTTGTATTGTATAGATTAACCCCACCGTTTAGCAGAAAATCTCCCTGGTAAGGTTGGGCATTTGCTGTTAAAACACAACTCATTGCCGCTACAAAGACAGAAAATTTGAATGCTTTCATAGACACAAAGGTATGAAAAAAATCTGAATAAGAATTAAATCACAACATCTTCTTAAGCTCAAAAAAATCATCCCTCAACCTTGCTGCTTCCAAAAAATCAAGCTCTTTAGCAGCTTTTGCCATCTGCTTTTGTGTTTTATCAACTAGTTTTTTGATCTCTATTTTAGACATATAAGCCACTACAGGGTCTGCTGCAATGGTTGGCTCTATATCAGTATAATATTTTTGGGGTCTCTCATTTCGTTTCAAGAAGGGCTTTTTGACATCTGCTATCATTGTTTGCTCCAGTATCTCTTCTTTGGTTTTGAAGATTGTCTCAGGGGTGATATTGTTAAGACTGTTATACTCCTGCTGGATCATTCTTCTTCTGTTTGTTTCGTCTATTGCTTTTTGCATGGACCCGGTTACGGTATCTGCATAAAGGAGTACCTTGCCATTCTTGTTGCGTGCAGCTCTGCCAATGGTCTGTATCAACGACCTTTGATTCCTTAAAAAGCCTTCTTTGTCTGCATCTAAAATTGCTACCAGCGACACCTCAGGCAGATCCAGACCTTCACGCAATAAGTTTACCCCCACCAATACATCAAAAATACCTAGTCTCAGCTCCCTTAATATTTCAACCCTGTCCAGCGTATGGACTTCGGAATGGATATAGCGGCATTTGATATTGATCTTATCCAGGAATGTTGCAAGTTCTTCAGCCATTCTTTTGGTAAGCGTGGTTATCAATACTTTTTCATTCACCTTTATCCTCTCATCTATTTCCTCAAGCAGGTCATCAATCTGGTTGGTGCTTGGCCTTACATCAATTTCAGGATCAAGCAGGCCGGTAGGCCTGATGATTTGCTCCACGATCACGCCTTCCGATCTTTGTAATTCATGATCAGCAGGAGTGGCGCTTACATAGATTACCTGATCTAACAATGATTCAAATTCGTTGAAAGTAAGCGGCCTGTTGTCAAGCGCTGCGGGTAACCGGAATCCGTAATCAACAAGATTGATCTTTCTTGAGCGGTCACCTCCCCACATTCCCTTCACCTGGGGGATGGTAGCGTGGCTTTCATCTATGATCATCAGGAAATCCTGCGGGAAATAGTTCAAAAGACAGAATGGCCTTTCACCGGGTTTGCGCCTGTCAAAATACCTTGAATAGTTCTCTATACCGGAGCAATAACCAAGCTCCTTCATCATTTCCACATCAAATTCAGTGCGTTGTTTTATCCTTTTTGCTTCTTCAGCCCTTTTCTCATCTTCAAAAAAATCGGTCTGTAACGACAGGTCATTTTGTATTTCTGTTAATGCAAGTTCCATTACATCCTTGCCGGTTACAAAAAGGTTTGCAGGAAAGAGGGCCACAGCGCTTTCTTCAATGATCCGTTTCCCGCTTTCAGGATCGATCCTGTGAATAGCTTCTATTTCATCACCGAAAAAAAATATCCTGTAAGCAAAATCAGCGTATGCAGGATAAACATCTACCGTATCCCCTTTTACCCTGAAGGTTCCTCTTTTAAACTCATCGGCAGTACGACTGTATAGAATATCAACAAATTTGAATAAGAGTTGATTGCGATTGATCTTCTGGCTAACAGACAACCTGATCACATTTTTACCAAATTCTTCAGGATTGCCGATGCCGTAAATGCAGGATACCGAAGCGACAACAATCACATCCCGTCTTCCTGATAACAAGGCAGAGGTAGCGCTTAATCGTAATTTATCAATTTGCTCATTAATAGAAAGGTCTTTTTCTATATACAAGTTGCTTACAGGGAGGTAAGCTTCCGGTTGATAGTAGTCATAATAAGAAACGAAATATTCAACGGCATTTTCAGGAAAAAACTGTTTGAATTCGCCATAAAGCTGCGCTGCAAGAGTCTTATTATGACTTAATACCAGCGCAGGTTTGTTGACATTGGCAATAACATTAGCAATCGTAAATGTTTTACCCGAGCCGGTAACTCCCAGTAGGGTCTGATGCTTATCACCACGATGGATTCCTTCCACCAATTGGGCAATTGCATAGGGCTGGTCGCCAGTGGGTTGGTAGTCGGAAGATAGGTTGAAGGTGGATTGCACGTTATATTGAAAAAAGTAATATTATAAACGGTGTGGTATTCACCAAAGAATTTTTTGAATATGTCGAATTTTAAACAATTGAAACTGCGGTTATTAGCAAAAATCTTTAACAATTTTTTATCGCTAATACAATTAATTCTTTAGAGCTGTTTATTAAACGTATACGTAAAATTATAGAAAATGGTATTAATCCAAAAAGATATTACCCTTAAATGCAGTATCTATTCCATATCTCCCATGCCTTCTCCGCCTGCAAATACAACATTTCAAGCCCGTTTTTAATTTTAGCTCCTTTTTCTTTTCCTTTCCTTAGAAACAAAGTTTCTTCGGGATTATACACAAGGTCAAAAAGGAAATGCGAATGATCAATTGCCTTGTATGGTATGTCAGGGCATTTATTCACATCCGGGAACATGCCTAAAGGTGTTGCGTTGATTATTAATTTATGTTGTTTTACTATTTCTTCAGTTAGTTCATTATATTGGGTACTGAGTTCTGGGTTCTCGGTGCTGGGTTTTTGGCGGGAAACAAGTTGATAATCTATACCAAGGTTTTTAAATACTATGCTGACAGCTTTTGCCCCTCCCCCGGTTCCCAGGATCATTGCTACTAAATTTTTGGACGAATCTCCTGGCAAAAATTTCAACAAAGATTCTTTGAAACTAACTACATCTGTGTTGTAACCAATAAGCTTTGAACTTTGAACTTTGAACTCTGAACTCTGAACTTTTATCGTATTAACAGCACCAGCTTCTTCAGCTATTTCATCCAGTTCATCTAAATAAGGAATGATTGATTCTTTATAGGGAATGGTAACATTTAAACCGGTTATATCCGGATTATTTTTTATAAAATCAGGAAAATCACTTATTTGTTTTAATTCAAATAGTTCATAACAAGCATTTTTTATGCTTCCTTTATTAAACTTTTCTGTAAAATACTGTGATGAAAAAGAATGGGTGAGGGGAAAACCTATTAATCCAAAAGTTCTCAAAATAGTTTTTGGTTTATTATACTCTAAATGAGATAAATTCGTGTATTCTAACTAAAAACTGACCAACCATAACCGGAAACCATCAAACTAAAACTATTAACCAATAAACTAATAACCATTTTTTTGTTCTGCAAATTTTTCAATGCCCCAAATAGTCAAAACACCAATAATCATTAAGGCGACAGCCACCAGGGTCGCTCCGGATAAATCTGGAATGAACCACTGATAACTCTGTACAAGAGGTTCTCCATGACGCAAAATGCTATTTCCGTATTCATCTTTCAGATATATTTCGTTTTTCCACGGCCATAAAATACTCAATGAACCCAATATAAAACCGGTTAAAATAGCTATGGTTCCCTCCTTGTAATGTTTGAAAACATAAGATAATAGATGTGAAAATGCCAGTAAGCCGAACACACATCCTAAAGCAAATGGAATCAATACAACCATGTTAAGCTCGGTTATTGACGTCAATACGAGCATATAATTGCCCATGAGGAGCAAAACGAACGAACCCGACAAACCGGGCACTATCATACTGCTTATCGCAGCAATACCACAAATAAAGAGATAGACAGTATTGTGATTTTCACCTGCCGGGTTGAATAAAGAGATACCCGCAGCAATAGCGGTTCCCGTCACCAACATAAGAAAAACACCAACAGACCATTTGCCTATTGTCTTGCCCACAAAGAATACTGATGCCAGGATAAGCCCGAAGAAGAACGACCATAAAAGCACAGGGTGATTTTCGAACAGCCATTCAAGCAATTTGGCTAAACTAATTATGCTGATGGCTATTCCAATAAAGACGGCTAGAAGAAATTCTAAATTTATATGTTTGGAAAGCCGGGCGATTTTACCCCCTGCCAGCAGCTTAACTGCCTGCATATCAAAGGACTTTAAAGAGTCAATCAATGTCTCATATATCCCTGTTATAAAGGCAATTGTGCCACCGGAAACACCTGGGATAACATTTGCAGCGCCCATTGCCATTCCCTTGAAAGCGAGTATTAAATAATGTCGAAAGGGTTTGCTCATAAAAAAGTAGGTAGCAGCAATTGACAGTGGTAGTCCCTACGCCTACGAATTACGAATTTCCCGAATTACGAATTCGTAATTCTTAGGAAAGGCGCTCTATGAAAAAAATAAACATAGATTATTTATCAGAATCTAAAAAAAAGGTCAAAGTGTCGCTTCTCAAACCTAACCGTAAAGTTTCAAGGGGGATAACTTCCCTGGGTGCGATATTTCCGAGATTTACGTTTGTGCCGAGCAGCTTAATAAACCAAACCTGTTGCGCTTTTTGGGGCGCTTCCCAGATTATTTTTTCAAAAGGTATTTTTGTGAGTATCTCTTCAACCAATCCACTCCTGACTTCTCCGGTAGATCTGAAAAGCCCCACATTTCCACTTTCGCGGGCTTCTCCAATCACTTTCCATGCTCCTGCTTCTAATTCTTTCTCCATCAGCTCAATCCACTTATAGGGAGGGATGATCTTTTCAGCATCTTTTGAACCAACTTCTGACAGCACCGTAACCTGCCCGCAAAGCTTCCGGATATATTCACATTTTTGATCATGGTCTATTTCTATTGAACCATCAGATACTTCGGCAAAGGTCATGTTATATTTGTCCAGCACCTTTCTATAATCATCAAACTGGTCTCTGAGGATAAAGGTTTCAAAAAGGGTGCCTCCAAAATAAACAGGAATACCGGCTTTACGATAAACTTCAAGTTTTTCTTTAAGGTTTGGTGTTACAAAAGAGGTACCCCAACCCAGCTTTATAATATCAATATAATCGCTTGAAACTTCAAGTAAATCCTCAGCTTCTCTAACACTGAGTCCTTTATCCATTACCATTGTGTAGCCGTATTCACGTTTTTTTTTCGTTCTTTCAGGTATGTTAGTCAGGATGTAGTTCATTTTATTATGATAAGCTAAGGTTTAAAATTAAGTTTGGCAAATATCTGAAAAAAAATTTAAAATGCCTAAAAGAAGAAATGCCTAAAATGAAAAATGCCTAAAATTTTAGGCAATATAAGCATTTTTACAAGCCATACCTTCTTTTTAATTCATCACACGTCCATCTTATGGTGTCATTGATGTCTCTGAAATTCAAGCCTTCTTTTCCGTTAGACAGGCTTAATAAATTCCTTATCTTTCCATTATTGTAATGCAATGAATTTAAAGATGATTTTACAATATCTTTAGTGACCAAGGGCGGCTTTCCTGTGAAAAGAGATCTTATTATTTCAAATCTCCATGCAATACCACCCCAAAATGGTGATACCATGATATTGGGTTTTCTTTTATCAAAATTCAGCGCAATAATATCAAATAATTCCTTATAAGATATTTTACCGGCAAAAATTAAGTACCTTTCATTATTTATCCCGGTATTGATCAACTGCAGCGTGATTTCAGCCAGATCCCTCACATCAATATAATGCACCTCCCGGGTAGTATAAAAAGGATATTGTTTCCATACATATTGAAATATTTTTGAACTGCCTTTTTTCCAATTACCAGGACCTAATACCACTGCCGGGTTTAATATAACGGCATTGAGTCCTTCTTCTATGCCTCGCCATACTTCCATTTCCGCAAGATATTTTGTTTGGGCGTATAATGACACTTCTTCATAGACTGAAAATTGGATTTTTTCATTAATACCAGCCTTCCCCCCACTATTCCTTACCGAATCGGTGAATGGGTGAATCGGTGAATCGGTGAATTGCTTCGTTTTTCTTCTCTCCGTTTCTCCGATTCCCCGTTTCTCCGTTTCAGGAGGGCTGGTGTGGCTGCCGCTTATTCCCCGTTTCTCCGATTCAGGGAGGCTGGTAGGTTTGCCTATTGCCGCAACCGAACTTAAATGACAAAGTTTTTTTACACCTTTTTTGATACATACATTTACAATATTTGAGGTACCCTCTACATTTGTTTTGAATATTAATTTCTTGTCATGGTAAGATAATGAAACCATGGCAGCCGTATGGATAACCGTATCAACGCCTTCAATACTTTTTTCTAAACCCGTAATATCAAGTATATCTCCTTCTATCCACTCGATTTTATCAGCAATATCAGCAACGAGAGACAGATCGCTCGTTTTTCTTTTTAAAGCGCGCAGGCGATTGCCTTGCTGTAGTAATTTTCTGGCTATAAAACTCCCTACCAAACCAGTGCAGCCGGTGATGAAAAACATATTTCTGATTATTAGTTGTTATACCCGATGCCAACCCTGTTAAATAATCCCGAGTACTCAGGATAACAGGGTAAATATACGAATGAATGTGAATTATACGAATTTAATCCAAAACTAAATATCTGATGGTATAAACGACTGGGCATATTTGTTCCGAATCAATTCATCAATGAGACTTTCAACTTCCTCACTATCCCATTTTTGTTCTATATCCTCAATAGTAGTGATTTCTTTGAGCATTTTATCCTGTTCTTTGCCGATCCGCATAGCTTCAGCATAGGGGATATGGCTAAACATGACCATAGAATATAAGGGAGTAAATTTATCAGGGTATGATTTATGGATCTTTCTTTCAAGATTTTTTCGTACTAAAAATTTAGGGTCTCCTACCAGGTCGCGCATTTCAATAAAATTCTGAAGTGCCAGTTCTGAAATGGCATCCGTATTGGGTTTACGGTTTTTTTCATATTCCTTAAAAATAGTTTCCCACCGTTCTCCCCCGATTGGGTCGTTCCTGCCATCTGGGCAGGCATACTTTCCCATCAGTTCATTTAGCACTGTTATGTCTTCAAAGCCAGCGATCATTCCCTGGCCGTAAAAGGGAACGATAGCGTGGGCAGCATCACCGATCATAGCTACCTTATCTTTGTATGTCCATGGAAAGCAGCGAATATAGCAGAGTGATGAGGTAGGGTTGGCAAAATAAGTTTCAGTCAAAGCAGGCATCAAGTCCGCGGCATCAGGGAAGGTTTGAAAAAACTTCAGCAGATCCGATCCTGTTTTTATGGAGTCAAAAGAGGTTGTATCAGTGCCTGTTCCGGAAGAATCAGTAGTGTCAGGTGTTTGGTAGAGACGCCCAATTTGGTCGTCTCTACCAAACACCTGACGCCAAGGTAAAAATAAGGTACAGGTAAAGCTCCCATCTGCATTGGGCAGGGCGATCAGCATATAGTGTTTTCTAGGCCAGATATGTAAGGCATTTTTTTCCATAGCCCAACTGCCGTCAGCGGCAGGCGGAATGGTCAATTCTTTATAACCATGTTCAATATAAGTTTGTGCATAATTAAAACGATCGGTCATTTGCATTACACTCCGTATTTGTGAAAAGGTGCCATCAGCGCCAAATACCAGGTCACTTTTTACATCTGAGACAGCTCCTGTCTTTTGATTTTCTACTTTGATCACAGCTTCTTCCAAATCAACATCCACGCATTTTTCGTTGAAATGAATGGTAGTGTTAGAATTTTTTTCAGCATGGTTCATCAGCGTTTTATTGAGCCCGCTGCGAGAAACAGCGTATATGGCGTCATCTTCTTTTCCGTAGGGTTGAAAAGAAAGTTCGCCATTGACTGCATGTATCATCCTGCCGCGCATGGGTATGGCTGCCTTGCGGACTTCTTCACCAATGCCCGCATCATCCAGCGCTTTCCAGCCCCTGGTAGAGCAGGCAAGGTTAATAGACCTGCCGGCAGGTATTTTTGCTTTTCGCATATCGGACCTGCTTTCATAAACATCTACCTGATAGCCCTTTCTTCCCAGGTATATGGAGAGCAGTGAGCCGATAAGCCCTGCGCCTGTTATGGTGATGTGCTTCATTTGAATAATACAAATTTACGAAAATATCATTTTTAAAATAAATTTTTTAACTAAATTTGCGTTACTTTGTATGTAAAAAATATTTACTGATATTACTATGAAAATTAAGGAAAAAAAACTAACAAATTTACAGTTAGAGTTATTAGAACTATTTAATTATGGCCTAACCGAGCAACAACTAAAGGATATAAAGTATCTATTGACTAAATACTTCGCTAAAAATGCCACTGATGAGATGGATAAGATTTGGAAGGAGAAAAGGCTAACCAATAAGACTATGGATGAGTGGTTAGATGAGCATTTAAGAACTCCATATAAATAGTGTCAACTAATGAAGGTAGTTTTAGACACTAATATTTTACTTGTTTCAATCCCTAAGAAGTCAAAATATAGATTGATTTTTGATGGTGTGATTGATATGAGATATGATTTGGTTGTGAGTCATGAAATTTTATTGGAGTATGAAGAAATAATTATACAGAAAACAAGTCAAATTGTCGCAAGTAATATTGTTGAATTGCTTGTAAAGGCTGATAATGTTGAAAAAAGAGAAATATTTTATAAATGGAATTTAATTGAGGCAGACAAAGAAGATAATAAGTTTGTAGATTGTGCGATTGCTGGCGGAGTTGATTACCTGGTATCCAATGATAGCCATTTTGACGTGTTGAAAAATATTCATTTTCCTCCTGTTACCCTCCTTAAAATAGATGAATTTATGAAAATTTTGAAAAACCTTGAATAAAAAAAGGAGAAATCTGGGAAATAAACTTTTTAATTAGATTTGCGTTACATAGTATGTATGGATAAACAGATAAAATAGAAGATAAATATGATTACTATATTAAAATCAGAATTAAACAAAATAATGAAGATTTTGAAACATGGGATGACTATATAGAATGGAAAGCATACAATGAATTGTTAAAGGATATCAACAGTGGAAATATTAAAATTGCTGGAGAATGGTGAAAATATAGATTCGTATACTATATTGGATTTTAGGAAATGGAAAGATGGTTTTTATTACAATGAAAGTTACGAAATATCATTGGAAGATGTTTTAACAATTATTGAAAGAACTTTTGACTCTGACCAATAAAAAAAGGGGCGCTCTGTGATTGCCCCTTTTTTTTGAAAATTTTTCATCAAGATTATTTTTGGACGTAAATTTGATAATCTTGAGGATCCTGGTCTTTAGTTGTTACACCACCAAGCCACATTTCTTTACTCTTAAGTTTAAGGATCTTGGTACCCCAAAAATCATTACTACCTTCCAATTTTAGCATAAGTTCCGTCTTATCATCACTAAATTCCCAAACTCCATTTGCGGTAGTGGTAACAACATTGCCAGTAATAGGATCGATAGAGCCATTAATCCATACAGCTTTTCCATCTTTTGTATATTCAGTGGAACCAGCGTCCCTGATTTTTTGACAATCTGCGTCACATGTAACTTCTACGCCATCGCTAAAAACTTTGTCAAGTTTCCAGACGTTAACTACTCTGCCTTTTTTACCGGCAAGGCTTAATGCCGGCCCTTCTTCATATTTTTTACAAGAAGAGAATGAAAACGCCATTGCAAAACCCATCGCAACAGCAATTAATTTTAAATTTACTTTTTTCATGATTTAGTATGTTTAAGTTAAAATGTTAAAAATTTTTGCAAAAGTAGGTATAAATATTTACAATGCAAATATTTTGGAAAGTTTTTTAAAAAAAAAATGTCTGAACTATGATTCTCAAGATTAAAGGTAAATTGTTATTACAAGTGACATGTTATCCATTGTTTCTAAAATTGTTAAACCTGTGAAATCATTACGCTCTACCCTATGCCCCGCCAGCTGGCGGGGCCATGCTCTATGCGCAATCACATCGCACCTTCCAGCACTTCTTTAATAGGCACTCTCTTGCCATCTTTGTAGGAGACGATCCAGGCATCCTTTACGCCCATCTCGCGGAGATATTTTTTAAACCTGTCAGCTTCCCAGTAATCTCTGAAGACCATGAGCGTATATTTTTTAACGCCATCCTCGTCAACATCACCGGTGAAATTTGGGTGGTCTTCGAAATATTTAGTCAGGTCTTTATTTCGGAATGCACCGATCTGCACTTTGAAGACTACGCCTTTAAAGGATTGGTCCAGGTCAGGTGGAGCATCTGCTACTTCAGGCGCTTTCTCGGATTCAGTCTTTTCTAATTTTTCTTTTATTAACACATATCTCTGCTCTGAGTCTTCAAGTTTTTTCTTCATCTTTTTGATCGTATTATCTTTTGTTTTCGTTTCTTGTTCCAGGTCCGATATCCGGCCGTTCAAATTACTTACCTTGCCCTTCAGAGAACCAAGCTCTTCCACCATCCTTTTATAATCAAGCGGGTCAAGCTTTTTCTTCTTTTTCTTCCAGGTTTTATATTCCCTCTTTCTTTCTTTTTTACTCTGCGCTGCAGTATCTGTAAAAAGTGATAGTGCAAAGAGTACGGACATTAAGATTATTATCTTTTTCATATTGTTTGAATTTATTTCCACGATAATACGCAAAAATACATTAATTGTTTGATTAATTTGCAAATAATTAGATAGCTTTTCAGGGCTCTTTATCCTTCAGGTTAATTATACATCTATGATACCTGCCATTACCAGAATAGCTAAAATCATAAATAATACTCATACAATTGTCGTTTTCTAACCCTATTTTTTATTCTTCAGGTTTTTGGCAAAGAACTCTATGTAGATGATTCCCGCTAATGCGAAAATACCTGCTACAATGAAAAAAATTGTTAAATATATTATTTTACACCTCCTTTAAATCTAATCTGCTTGCAAATATAAACAACATAATACTAACAAGCAAGCCAGCAGAGAATAAATAGATAATGAAACAATAGAACAATGCAACAGTTATTTACTACCAACCATTTTCTCAGGTTTTACCCATTCATCAAACTGTTTATCAGTCACCAATCCAAGCCCGATAGCTGTTTCACGAAGCGTTTTACCCTCTTTGTGTGCTTTTTTAGCAATTTTAGCCGCGTTTTCATATCCTATATGGGTGTTCAATGCGGTTACAAGCATCAGGGAATTTTCAAGATTTTCCTTTATCACTGCTTCATTTGGCTTAATACTCACTGCACAGTTCTTATTGAATGAATCACAGGCATCTCCCAAAAGACGTGCAGAGGAAAGCAGGTTAAATATCATCATGGGTTTGAATACGTTTAGCTCAAAATGCCCGTTCATACCGCCCACATTGATGGCAGCATCATTACCGATCACCTGTGCACAGACCATTGTCAATGCCTCTGCCTGAGTAGGGTTTACCTTCCCGGGCATAATGGATGACCCGGGTTCATTTTCAGGAATTAAAATTTCACCGATGCCGCACCTTGGTCCTGAAGCAAGCATACGGATATCATTGGCAATTTTCATCAGGCTCACAGCCAATTGTTTTAATGCTCCGGAAGTCTCTACAATAGCATCGTGTGCTGCTAAAGCTTCAAATTTGTTCTCAGCAGTTCGGAAGGGTAAACCGGTAAGTCCTGCGATCTTTTTAGCTACCAGTTCAGCAAAACCTTTCGGAGCATTTAAGCCTGTGCCCACAGCAGTGCCACCCAATGCCAACTCGCCCAGGTGGTCTAATGTATTATTTAATGCTTTTAATCCATGATCAATCTGTGATACATAACCTGAGAACTCCTGCCCCAACGTTAGAGGCGTAGCATCCATAAAGTGCGTTCTGCCGATCTTTACTACGTCCATAAATTTCTTTGTCTTCTCATCCAAAGTATTACGCAATTTCTTTACAAAAACGATCGTATTGTCTGTGATCATTTTATATGCAGCAATGTGCATAGCGGTAGGAAATGTATCATTGGAGGATTGAGATTTATTTACATCATCATTGGGGTGGATCTTTTTTTTCTCATCATCTAATTTTCCGCCCAGCAAAACATGGGCTCTGTTGGCAATTACCTCATTCACATTCATATTTGTTTGTGTTCCTGATCCGGTCTGCCATACAACAAGGGGAAATTGGTCATCATGTTTGCCTTCTGATATTTCATCACATACTTTCATGATAATATCTGCCTTATCTTTTGGGAGCGTTCCCAACTCACAATTCGTTTGAGCGGCAGCTTTTTTAAGAATTGCAAATGCGTAAATAATTTCAATGGGCATCTTTTGCCCTCCGATGGTGAAATTTTGTTTAGACCGTTGAGTTTGAGCGCCCCAATATTTATCAGACGGTACCTCCACTGTGCCCATGGTGTCTTTTTCCATTCTGGTATTCATTGTTATTAAGCTATTTGAAATTGCTCTGTTTGTATTTCTTTAAGTTTATATTCCACGGATAGTAATTGTATTGGTATTTTAAGTAACTTGCTCAAACCCCTGATATTATCCAGACTTAATCTCCTCTTAAGATTTAGTATTTTGGAAATATTACCTTTATTACCAAATATCTCTATCAAATCCTTCGGTTCTTTTGATATTTGCTCCATTCTCATTTTAATCAGTGAAACAGGATGTGCTTTCGGCAATGGTTCTAATTTCTCATCCTCATTATCATACTTTGTAATCAAAAGTTTAAGTATCTGATACTCATTATATGCTACACTCCCTTTTGGCTTAGGTAAATCCATAAGCTCATCAATGCTTTTCAATGCGGCTATATATTCTTTTTTATTCTCTATTATTTTGAGTGAATTTGTCATCATATTTGTTTATTTTTCGTAAAATTAGAAAAAATTATTCGTTTATTATCAATAAATTCATAACTTTACCCAAAATGTAATAGATATGGAATGGCAAGAACATATTCACTCTGACCCCAAGATTCGTTTAGGCAAGCCAGTCATTAAAGGAACCCGGCTTTCAGTAGATTTTCTATTGGGCTTATTTGCTTCCGGATGGACTGAAAAACAAGTATTGGATAATTATCCTGGTTTGAGTAAGGAAAATATTCAAGCGATTTTTGCATATGCCAAAGAATGTTTGGAAGATGGATTGTTATATGAATCACCTAAAGAGCATGATTAATGAAATTTTTAGCTGATGAAGATTTCCCTATCTTTGGTGTTAAGTTAATTGACAATACTGGGCATGATATAAGAAGTATACGAATTGATTCACCTGGAATTGAAGATGAGGAAGTACTGGAATTAGCCTTGAAAGAAAAGAGAATAATTCTTACCTTTGACAAAGATTATGGGGAATTAATTTACCATAAAGGATATACACCTTCTCCTGGCTTGATTTTTTTCCGATTAATCACATATTATCCTCAAGAACCTGCTGAAATTTTACTAAAGTTAATTGAGCAAAAAACTATCAAGTTAGAAAATATGTTTACAGTGGTTAAACGTAATAAGATCAGACAGCGCCCTTTGTGAAATTTACGATAGTATTACTCTATCAACTACTTCCATATAAGTTAGTAAGTTTACAGTTAAATCGATACAAGATAATGCCCACAATGTGGAAAGACCATATCGTAAGCGATATAAAAATTTTAAAAGGTAAACCCTGTATCAAAGGAACCAGGATACCTGTAGCTCTTATTTTAGGATATTTGGCTAATGGTAACACTTTTGAGGAAATATTAATTGAATTTCCTGGTCTTAAAAGAGAGCATATTGCAGCTTGCTTAGATTATGCACGTGAATTATCTGAATTTGAGATTGTAACTTGATGAAATTAAGATTCTTTGCAGATCATTTTGTGAATTCGTAAATTCACAACTCGTAAAAAATAGGATTTTTTATTTATTAATTTTAAGTTATGGAAACATTAAACATTTTATGCTTCAGCTTGCCGGGTGGTATGGAATGGATCATTATTATTGCAATTTTTTTAATTCCTATTGCAGTTTATTTGCCGTTTCTTCCTGTGTATCTAATTATATTGTTGATACGCTTCATAAAGAGAATCATGAAGTAATTTTTTATAAAGATATTTTTGTACCTTTCGAATAATGCCCAAAACAAAAACCACCTTTTTCTGCCAAAACTGCGGAGCCCAATCGGCTAAATGGATTGGTAAATGTCCTTCTTGCGAACAGTGGAATACCTATGTAGAAGAGATCATTCAGAAAGAAGACGGGAACGGGAAATCATCCTGGAGATCAGCTGCAAAATTCAAGGTATCCAGCAACAAGCCAAAAGTGATCAGCGAAATAAGTTATGATGGGGAAATAAGAATACAGGTTCCTGATAAGGAATTGAACAGGGTATTAGGAGGCGGTATCGTGCCAGGATCTTTGGTGATGATCGGGGGTGAGCCGGGCATAGGGAAGTCAACACTGTTGTTGCAACTCGCATTAAAGCTCCATGATCTGAAGATCTTGTATGTGACAGGTGAAGAAAGTGAGCAGCAGATCAAGATGCGGGCTGAGAGATTGAATAGCAGTGGCAGCAGCAGTCAAAATAATTGTTATATCCTTAATGAAACGGGTACAGAAAACATATTTCAACAGATTGGGATTTTGGAACCTAATTTAGTAATAATTGATTCCATTCAAACCCTCCATGTTTCCTTTATTGAATCGGGGGCTGGAAGCATTTCCCAGGTACGGGCTTGTGCGGCTGAACTTTTAAAATATGCAAAAGAGAGTGGAACTCCCGTTTTCCTGATCGGGCATATCACAAAAGAAGGTACTTTGGCTGGCCCCAAGGTATTGGAGCACATGGTTGATACGGTGATTCAGTTTGAGGGAGACAGGCACCATGCTTATCGTATATTGAGAACTATCAAAAACCGTTTTGGCTCCACTTCAGAGCTTGGTATTTACGAAATGCTGAGCACGGGTTTGAGAGAGGTAAGCAATCCCTCCGAGATACTTTTATCGCAAAGGGAAGAGAACCTGAGCGGTATTACCATTGGCGCCACACTGGAAGGAAACAGGCCGCTGCTCATTGAAGTGCAGTCGTTGGTAAGCCCTGCTGCTTATGGAACACCTCAGCGTTCTTCTACCGGTTTTGATGCCAAAAGACTTAACATGCTGCTTGCTGTTTTGGAAAAAAGAGGTGGGTTCAGATTGGGTGTGCAAGATGTATTTTTGAATATTGCCGGTGGTATAAAGACAGTAGACCCGGCAATAGACCTGGCAGTATGTATATCCATTCTTTCCTCTTTTGAAGATATTGCCATACCAAATACCACCTGTTTTGCCGCTGAGGTAGGACTTGGCGGAGAAATACGTGCTGTAAACAGGATTGAAAACCGTATTTCAGAAGCACAAAAATTAGGTTTTAAAGAGATGTTTATTTCTAAATATAACAAGAAAGGGATGGATTTGAAGAAATTCAATATAAAGATCAATGCGGTTAGTAAGTTGGATGAAGTTGTAGAGAAAATAATGGTTTAGAGTAATGAAAAAACATATAAAAAAGCTAGTAATAAGTTTTTATATTATCAGTAACGTAGTTATATCGATTGCTCAAACGGATACAACTTCTTTTAAAGCAGCTAAAGATCTATTCCAGGGCAGCCCTGCTCCGGATTTCACACTAAAAAGTAATCAAAGAGATACTCTTTCGTTGAGCGATTTTCGTGGCAAAGTCGTTTATCTGCAATTCTGGGCAAGCTGGTGTGCGGTATGTAAGCAGCAGATCCCTTATGCCAAATTTTTACAGAACGAACTGCAAGGTAAAGATGTCGTTTTTTTATATATTTCAGTAGATGAAAATGAACTGGGCTGGCTGAAAACGATCAAAAAACGAAACATGGAGGGTGTACATTTGTATAGCGGGGGATTTGACTCAGAGGTGGCACAAAGTTATGACCTGCAGGCCACACCTACCTGCATTTTGATTGATAAACAAGGGAATATTGCTTTTAATCCGGCAAAGTATCCAAGCCAACGGGGATTGTTGGAGGATATTGAAAGGTTGCTGGAAGAATAGAATTAAATGATTATGAATTTTCTGTTAAATAACATCAATATTGTCCGAAATACTGTCCGAAAAAAACGAATAGTTTATTTATCTTCTTTCACAATATCAACAACTTCTTCAATAACTTTTTCAAGATTCATCAGTTTAATTTTTTTGAATTGTGGAGCCGGAGGGAATCGAACCCTCGTCCAGACAAGGAAACTGATGCGCTTTCTACATGCTTAGCTTCAATTAATTTTCGGGAATAAAGAAGGTCAGAAGCTTACCTGTACTTAATTCCTTAGATGCTAAATCTCACTGATATACCGCATCAAATACATCAGCCAGTCCTGCATGATGATGTCTCAAATGTAAACCCGGCAGCACGAAGGGTTTACGAGACACATGCTGCGAAATCCTTGATTAGGCAGCAATGGCGTAGTTAAAATCGCCAGTTAAAAAGTTGAGCGCTTTATTTTACGGGTAATACCCACAAAACCCGGCATGCTTACACACAGCTCGACCATGCTGTCAATTCCAGTCGGCCCCATTTCTCTCAAATATATGATATGTTTAGTTAAAAATATAGCAATATAAAACAAATATTAGAAAGTGATAATATTTCACGGTGTTTAATATTATGATCTTTGTGACTATAATTATCCCAAATATGCTCTGCATCCTTTGCTCTAAACCTTACACGATACTCTTTCCCTTTAATTTCTACAATATTTTCCACATCTTTGACCCTTTTAATGATATTGTATTCTTTGCTTCCTAACACAGCACAAATGTACAAAATTAAAATGAAAATCACAAAATGTTCATAGATTCTCACGCCCATATTTACAGCAAAGAATTCAAAGATGATATTGACGCAGTGGTAGCCAGAGCCATCGAACAGGATGTGCGCAAAATCTATATGCCCAATATAGATCACACATCCATAAATGACATGCTTGAGCTGGAATTAAAATTTCCGGGACATTGTATTCCAATGATGGGATTGCACCCGTGTTCTGTCAGGAAGCGCTTTGAAAAGGAGCTCTACATCGTTGAAGAATGGCTCAATAAGCGTAAATTCTGTGGGGTAGGGGAGATAGGTATTGATCTGTACCGGGATAAAACTTTCCAGGCATACCAGGAAGAAGCATTCAAAATCCAGATCGGCTTTGCGAAAAAATATAACCTGCCCATTGTAATTCATTGCAGAAATTCTTTTGATGAAATTATCGCTATATTAGAGATCCTTGCAGGGGATGGGTCACAACAGAATCGGGATCAACATGCCCATCCCCTACAAGGTGTTTTCCACTGCTTTACCGGTACATTAGAAGAGGCACAAAAAGTTATAGAGATGGGATTTTTCCTGGGCATTGGAGGTATAGTGACATTTAAAAATAGTGATCTTGAAAAAGTCATTCCCGAAATTGATCTAAAACATATTATATTAGAGACTGACAGCCCGTATTTAGCCCCTGTGCCTCATAGAGGAAAAAGAAATGAACCTGCCTGGATACCTCTGATAGCTGAAAAGGTAGCTGAATTGAAGGGAAAAACGGTAGAGGAAGTTAAAAAAATTACCTCTGAAAATATATTGAGGATTTATAAGTAAATCTGATTTATTTAAAATCGTAATACAAATTATCATTTTTTTATGCACATTACATCATATTTATTTATCTTTGTAACCAAAAATCATACTGAAATGAAAAATAAGCTATTGGCGTCAGTAATTTTATTTGCATCGCTTCCCGGGTGCTATGCACAGGAAGGTAGCCAAAGTAATAAAAATATAGTTATGGAAAAAGTGATTAAAAGTGACAAAGAATGGAAGCAGCTTCTTACTGCCGAACAATACTATGTTACACGTCAGAAAGGTACTGAAGGAGCTTTTACCGGACAGTATTATAACTTTAAAGGGAATGGTATTTACCAGTGTGTATGCTGCGGGTTTGAACTTTTCGATTCCGAAACGAAGTTTGATTCCGGTACAGGATGGCCAAGCTTTTATGCACCGGTATCTGAAAAAAATATAAGATCAGAAAGCGATCAGGGTCTTGGTATGGTACGTAATGAAATACGCTGCAATCGCTGTGATGCCCATTTAGGCCATGTTTTCAATGACGGTCCTGAACCAACCGGGCTTAGATACTGTATTAATTCGGTTTCACTGAAATTTAAAGAAGAATAAAACCACTAATTACACGAATTAATTAGTGATTAATATATAGTAATTTATTTTTCCCCTTGTATCTATTTGATTATCAATTACTTACGTTTATAAGTATTTTCGTCAGGACATACTTATCCCATGTATTTCACATAGTAGACCTTTTTCAGCTAACACTTCATTGAATTTATCAAACATCGCCTCTACTTTACCAGCTTTGGTGAGTCGCTCCCTAAAATTCCATACCGTCTTGCTGTCAGGTACCTTGTCGCTGAGATTTAAGCTCAAAAACCGCATAAAGCTCAATCTATCCAGTATCTGATACGCTATCTGATCATCCGATAAATTGTAATAACGCTGTAAAATCAGGGTTTTAAACATCATTACATAATCATAGGGAGTACGACCACCTTTGCCTTTCATTTCTTTTTTAAAAATGCGTTCCAAAATTGGACGGAACTGTTCCCATTCTATCATCTGTAATAGCTTCACTAAAGGGTCTTTCTGTTTGCTAAGTTTTTCTAAACCCCGAGTGCTCGGGGTCAAAAAAACCTTTGGGATTGATATTCTTCATAGTTTCATTGTATTTTTCCCGCTAATTTACCATTCTTTCCTCCATGGCCAATAGTATTAAATTTTTTTAAACTTTTTTGCTTTTTTTCTTGCATTTAATGAAGTAGTTACTTAATTTTGAGTTTTTAGAGATGCCCTTAATATTCAACATCGCCTTGTATATGAAGTATTTGAAAAAGAAAAAATTGTTCGCATACTTAGAATGTGGACACATTATGAATAAACAAGGAAAAAAACTCACTTAATTTAAAAAAGTTTTACAATATTTTTTTTATTAATAAAAGTGTTATAACCTTGCAGGTTCAAGTCAAAATTTAATTACTATATTTGCTTGATGATTACATCTGAAACATACCGTATCAAAAACACCAAACACTCTGGCACCTTTTTTGCCGAGAGAGAGAGAGAGAGAGAGAGAGAGAGAGAGAGAGAGAGAGTAATGTTGCACTAAAAGATTTTACATTAATTTTAAACCCGTTCCCCGGTATTATTATCGGGGTACGGGTTTTTTATTTTCTTGTACCACAACTTTCAAGTTGTGTCTTAAGTAGGCATAAGGGTATATCTTACACCTATACTAAAACTCAATTTTAGAATGAATGTTACATTATCAATAATTATAAACACTCACCATCATGAAAAAAATTACATTTCATTTCGCAACAGCAATCATCTGTGTAATCTTTTTAAATCTGTGCCTGCCCCGATTTTTCGGTGGTAGTCTGTGTTTCTCACAAATAACCTTCCAAAAAACCTTTGGCGGACTGAATAGTGATGAAACCGGCAGATCATCAGTACAGCAAACTACCGATAGTGGTTATGTAATACTAGGGCATACTAACAATTTTCAATTGGGAGGATCTAATGTTTATGTAATAAAAACAGATGCCGCAGGGGACACAATGTGGACAAAAATTTATGGAGGTGGCACTGAATTGGATTATGGCTATTCTGTTCAACAAACCACTGACGGGGGATATGTGATTGCAGGATATACACTGTGTCTTGGAGCATGCGGTGATGAATTTTATGTAATAAAAACAGATACCGCAGGAGATATAATGTGGACAAAAGCTTATGGAAATTCATGGAATGACCAAGGCTATTCCGTTCAGCAAACCGCTGACGGGGGATATGTGATTGCAGGACGTGGAAGTACTTTTGAAGGTGATGTTTATTTAATAAAAACAGATACTGCAGGAGATATAATGTGGACAAAAGCTTATGGAAATTTATGGGATGACCGGGGCTATTCCGTTCAACAAACTGCTGACGGGGGATATGTGATTGCAGGATATACACAGAGTTCTATAGCAGGCGATTTTGATGTTTATGTAATAAAAACAGATGCCGCAGGAGATACCATGTGGACAAAAGTTTATGGAGGAACTGGCTTTAGTCAGAATGATCTGGGCTATTCCGTTCAGCAAACCACTGACGGGGGATATGTGATTGCAGGATATACAGAGAGTTTTGGAGCAGGCGCTGCTGATGTTTATATAATAAAAACAGACTCCTTGGGTGATACAATATGGACAAAAGCTTATGGAGGAAATGGCGATGACCGGGGCTATTCCGTTCAACAAACCGCTGATGGGGGATATGTGATTGCAGGATATACAACGAGTTTTGGAGGAGGTGGTCTATGTGACCTGCCACCATGTGCTGATGTTTATGTAATAAAAACAGATGCCGCAGGAGACACAATGTGGACAAAAGTTTATGGAGGAAATGGCGATGACCGGGGCTATTCCGTTCAACAAACCGCTGACGGGGGATATGTGATTGCAGGATATACAGAGAGTTCTGTAGATGGCGATTTTGATGTTTATGTAATAAAAACAGATGCCAATGGGAATACTTATGGTTGTAACTATCCTGGTACTGCAACGGTGGTCAGTAATACAGCAACACAGGTGAGCAGCGGTGGTTCTGTTAGTTCAGTAGGAATTGTTAGTGCCAATATAACTATAGTATATAATACATCAACAGTTATTAGTGATCTAATTCCAACTCTTTCACTTTCTTTATCAGCTACCACCACCTACTGTGATGATGTTTGTGATGCGATGGCTATTGTAAATGCCATTGGTTCCTACCCGCCATTTTCTTATCAATGGAACGACCCATTATTTCAAACAGATTCCACCGCCTATGGTTTATGTGCAGAAACCTATACTGTAACTGTTACAGATGCTTATGCCTGCACCACGGCAACAGATAGTATCACAATAATAACTGTACCATTTCCCCAAGACTCCATCTGCCTCATCACAGTAGACTCAACCTCCACAAAAAATGTCATCGTATGGAAAAAACCGGTAACTGCCGGTATTGACAGCTTCAGGATATACAGGGATATCATTGGTGTTTATACTTATATAGGCAGCGTAGATTACAATTCCCTGAGCCAATTCATTGATATTACTAATGGAGTGAATCCCCAGGTCACTTCTTACAGGTATAAAATTTCTACAGTAGATACCTGCGGTAATGAAAGTTTATTAAGCAGCTTTCATGAGACCATTCACCTTATCACGATCGATGGCGGCAACAAGGTTGACCTGATCTGGGATAATTACGAAGGCTTTAATTTCGGTTTTTACAGGATATTGAGGGACAGTACAGGAACAGGTAATTTTGAGCAAATAGATTCGGTTACCAATACGGTTAACCAGTGGACAGATCTTACCCCTCCCCAAACATTGAATGTAGATTATGTAGTAGCAGTTGTACCTAATTCGGGAACCTGCACTGCCACCCTGCAAAAAGTACTGGTATACAATTCAGCCCGGTCTAACGTGACAAACAGGGTTACTACGGGCATTAATAATCAGTTGATCCCGAGTACTCGGGAACAATTACAGTTGACAATTTCCCCAAATCCATATACAAGCGCAACAAATATTGTCTATACAGTAGAAGAAAAAGCAGTTGTGCTCTTAGAAGTTTATAATGTCTTGGGCAAAAGAATACAAACCCTGGTTGATGCAGATCAGAATGTTGGGAATTATCAGTATAGTTTTAGTGCCAGGCAGGTTGGTTATTCATCCGGGGTTTATATACTCAAATTTAGGGTAAATGATAAGGTTTATGCAAGGCAGTTGGTGGAAATGAAATAATAAAACAATAATTTTGTTTTTACAAACTATTATATTAGCTTGCATTGTTGTTATTAACAATATTAAAAAAAATCACCTAATTTACTGAGTTCTGATGCTCCATGCGCTTTTACTCCCCAATCATCACAAAAGCTCCCCAATAATATGGAAATTTATATTTTTCTTTCAAGCTCAGTTGAGCCTTTTTAAAAGCATCTTGTTTGTTACCTGAAGATACCCAGTTTTTATAAAATGTGATCATAAGTTCCCTTGTTGTCACATCATTTACTTTCCAGAGGCTCATGATTATTGCCTGGGCTCCTGCTATTATAAATGCTCTTTGCAAACCATACACACCTTCTCCGTTTCTCACTTCTCCAAGAGCTGTTTCACATGCAGACAATACGACCAAATCGGTTTTGTCCAGATTCAGGTTCATAGCTTCATAAGCCGTTAGAATACCATCTTCTAAATTATGAATGACGAATGACGAATGACGAATGCTACTGCCTGCCTGCACCAAGGATTCGGCAGGCAGGCTACTTTTATTAAGCGTAGTAGAAGCGCCTGCAAGCATCAAGCCCGCATTTAATAATGGGTTGTCTTGTGTTTCATCATCACTGTCCTTATTAAAAAATCCGTGTGTTGCAATATGTAATACTTTGGGATTCGTAACGGCTTTAAGGTTTTCTTCCAAAGCCTGGTTTTCAAGAAAAACTTGCTGCTTCCAGCCTTCCCGGGCCAGGATATTACTGATCTCTTCTACTTCCTGCCGGGTTCCGGGCAGCATTTGTAAATTTTCACCTCTTTCAATATTCAAAACATAATATTGTTGCGGGGTATTGTATTGTTTTTGGCTGATGATATCAATACGTTCCTGAGTACCCAATTCATAATTTGGATACCCGAAGAAGACTGACAGATTTTCGGGATTGGGGCTTTGCAAGGGACGGGCTTCTACAGTTATAATATCTTTGGTGTTCGTTACGATACGAATATCTGTATTTTCCAAAAGATATTTTCCGTTATCAGGGATTTGTAAAGTATTTAAATTTATTAAATTATAGACGCCATCCGGAGAAAACCAGACCTTATTAATTGCAGATTGACTGAGCGTTTGTGCGATTTTGTACCAGTATTGCCGGTAGCTGATTTTGTCTGACATTTTAAATTTGATAGAGTTTCGATAATTAAACAGGTATTTTTTTTCTAACTCATTTCCGTTTTCAAGTACAACCAATTCAGGATGGTCTTTGGTTTCTTTGGTAATGATTAATGCTATATAATATACCGTATCGGTAAAACCATCATTTTCAACTACAACAATACTGTCATTCATCCTCCCATATTTCCTGAATCGAATAATTTCAATTGCTGCTTCATTTTCTTTTAACTGTGCTTGTACATGCTGCCAGGTAATGGTTTGTTTTTCGTATGCCAGTTTAAATAATTCTGAACTTTTGGAAAGCGCTCTTTCCAAATTATTGGCTTCTTTTTCCAGGTCATCAATATTAACACCTTGTTTTTCAATTTCTGCTTTGCTCAAAGAATACAGCTTGCCCAGATAATTTCTTTTTGAACGCCATTGCTTGTATTTTTGGATGAGGACTGTGTCGTTACTGCTCATTATTCTCTGACGCACTTTATTCGTTGAATTGATGAGCAGGGCTTTGGTGGCTAACCTGTAATTATAAACTTTACCTTCTACATTCAGTTTTCCGATATTTTTACCTGTAAATATAAAAGAATAATACTTCTCAAAATTCTCTTTGATTGTATTATAGAATTCCCCCTTTTCCTTTTCACTCATAGATGGGAAATAAGCCTGGATCTGGTAAAGATAATTATCCATTGCTTGCTCAAAATATTTTTCAGCTTCAGCATATCTGCCCATTTTCACATATAAACCTGCGAGATTGTAGGTAGTAGTAGTGTATTCGGGATTATTAACACCTAATTGATTTTTTTCTATATTAATTGCTTCTAAGAATAACTCTTCGGATTCAATATAGCGGCCTGTTATATAATAAAACGATGCCAAAGTGCTGATAAATTGAGCGTAGTCAGGATGATTTTCCCCTAATTCAGCTTTAACTATTTTTTTGGATCTTAAATATAATTTTTCAGCTTCAACATACCGACCTGTTTCCTTATAAAGTACTGCCAGATTGTTAAGGTATAAAGCATATACTACAGGTGCATTTACAATTATGCGGTTTTTCCCTAATTGTTTTGTATAAATTTTTATTGCTTCTAAATAGAGTTTTTCGGCATCGCTATAGCGACCAATTTTATAGTAAAGCACACCCAGAGCATTGAGCGATTGGGCATATTCGGGATCATTTTCTTCTAACTGGGTTTTCCTTATTTTCATTGCTTCTAAATGTAAAGCTTCAGCTTTATAATAACGACCAATTTTTTCATATAATGCCGCCAGATTATTGAGAGATTGAGCATAAAAGGGATGGTTTTCCCCTAACTGAGTTTTCCGGATATTAGTGGCTTCTAAATATAATTCTTCCGCTTCAGGATAACGGCCAAGCTGTTTATAATGTAATGCCAGATTATTAAGATGAGAAGAATATCCCAGGTCATTTTCACCTAAAATGGATTTATCTATATTTATTGCTTCTATGAATAATGCTTCAGCTTCAGAATAATTACCTAAAAAATCATAACATGAAGCAAGGTCATTTAATGTATAAGTATAATTAGGATTATTTTTCCCGAATCCTTTTTCAATGGTTACTAAAGCCAATTTTAAGAATTCTATGGCTTTTTTATAATTTGCATTATTATAATACACAACAACACTATCATAGAGAGATTCCCAAATTCCTGCGTACAACAGTTCCATAGCGCTGAGAATAGTTTCATATAAGGGATGGTTATTGCTTAATTGGGTTTCAATAATTTCTATTGATCTTAAATAGTTTTCTTCAGCCTCTCTATTTCGTCCCACATTTTGATAAAGCACCGCCAGGCTGTATAGGAAATTGACATATTCAGGATTGTTTTCGCCCAATCGCATTTTTATAATTTTCATGCCTTCTAAATATAATTTTTCAGATTCACTATAATTCTTCTTGGTTAGATACAGATATGCAAGCCAGCTAATAGTTTTGGCATATGATAAATTATTTTCACTTAGTATTTTCTTTCTAATACGTTGATCTTTCTCAAAATAATTAATGCTTTTGTCAACTTTTCCAAGATAATAGCATATTTCTCCCATGATAGTCAATGTGTTTGCATAATTCGTATCCAGCTTCCCAAACTCCTTATCTGCCTGTAACAGGGCTTTTTCACCATACTGTAATGCTTTATAGTAATGTCCTTTTTGGAAGTATTGCTGCGTTAAGCTGTGGAGTTTTTGCCATTCCTCGTATAAACGATCAATATTCTCAATCTCTTGCTGCATCCATTCCAACACTTTCCGGCATGCCTCAACCTGCCAGCCATTTTTTATAAATAATAGAAAGTCTTCAGTAATCGCTTTAAATTGTTCTTTTGATTCTAATAATGATAAAGCTTTTCTGTAAAGCTCCTTAGCATTTGTTGAATCGCCTTTTAATAAGTATGCATGTGCTAAATTAAACCGGTGGGTCGCAGTGTGTGGGTTATACTTAACTGCTTTTTCGCAGGCTTGAATGGCTTGCGTAAATTCGCCTTGCAGGATAAAGCACCATCCCAGATTCCCATACTCACCTGTTTTTTCATTTATATCAATCGTTCTTTTATAGCTTTCTATGGCTTTATCTATTTCATTCAAATTATAATAAGCATGTCCAAGATAAGTATAAGCAAAACTAAAATTGGGATTGATCTCAAGCGATTTTTTGTAGTATTCAATAGCATTTTCAAAAAAACCTGAATCATAATATTGACCAGCCTGCTTATAGAGTTTTTGTGCTTCTTCAGATATATTGGAAGATTGAGCGCATAGAGGCACACATTGCCTGAATATATTGAAGATTAACAGGTATAGGAATAAATTTTTCATGTAATTAAATAGTGGCTGTCCGAAAACTCACTACGCAAAGATTTTCAACGGCTTTTTACCCCAACCCTAAAGGGTGAAGCCGTTGAAAATCAGCCCACCCTTTAGGGCCGGGGTAAGGGCTGATTTTCAAAAGGCGGTGTTTTCGGACAGGCACTAAATAAGTTCCATTTGCCTGTCTTCAATTTCAATATTATGATAAACCTTCTGTACATCATCATCGTCTTCAAGTGCATCAATGAACTTCATTATTTTCAAAAAAGCTCCATCGTCTGATTTTACGGTTGTGTTGGGTATTCTCTGTAATCCGGCATTTTCGGGTTCCAGGTTCAGTACTTCAAGTTTTTTTTGCAAATTTCCAAACGCTTCCATCGCACAGGTAACAGTAATATAGCCATTATCGAACTCTACATTTTCAGCTCCCGAGTCAAGCATGGCAAAAGTAAATTCCTCTTCATTAATAGCTTCTGAAACGGGAAGTTCAAATACACCTTTTCTTTCAAAAATATGTTCAAGTGATCCGTTTTTGCCTAAGCTTCCCCCATAATTGTTAAAAGCAGATTTAATATTAGAAAGCGTCCTGTTTAAGTTATCAGTGGTACATTCAACGATCACAGCCACCCCGTTTACAGCATAACCTTCATAAGTGGTTTCAATATACCGGGCGCTATCAACCCCCGCCCCTTTTTTAATTGCTCTTTCAATAGTATCTTTAGGCATATTTGAACCCTTGGCATTTTGGATTGCCAGCCTTAATCTTGAATTAGTATCCGGGTTCGGGCCGCTTTCTTTGCAGGCTATGGTGATCTCCCTGATGATCTTTGAGAATAATTTTGACCTTTTAGCGTCATTGACGCCTTTTTTTCGCTTTATAGTTGACCATTTGCTGTGTCCTGACATAATATTTGATTGTATTGGAATTTAGTTAGTTTTTAAAGATTTGTACTTCAATTTATCTTTCTTGCTTTTAATTTACAACCTAAAAATCTAAATTAAAAAGAGGAAAAGTACGCCCTATTGTGAATAAAGAGCTGCATTAAGACAATATGTTGCAAAAATTAATAATAATAGGGTCAACCAGCACCCAGTAACCAGCATCCAGTAACTGATAATTTGATGCATGATGTTAATAATGATTACAATTTAAGTTGTTTATTTAATTTAGATTTTTAGGTACAACGTTATGTTCTTGATTCGTTTGCAATTTAATAATTTTTTCTATTAATAATGAAATTTTTAATACGTTCGATCAGCGCTTCAGATACAAGACCATTACGCCAGCAATTATTGCGTCCGAATCAGCATATTGATGAATTGGTTTATGAAGGTGATGATGCAAATGATACGCTACATGCAGGGGCGTTTCTCAAAGGTCAATTGGTTGGTATAGCATCTGTTTTTCGACAGCCAAGACCTGGTGATTTGGAAAGTACGAATGACGAAGTACGAAGTACGAATGACGAAGTACGAAGTACGAATGATCCCGAGACTCGGGATACTTCGTCATTCGTACTTCGTACTTCAATTACTTCCAATGCCTGGCGTCTGCGAGGCATGGCAACCATTCCGGAAGTACGAAACCAGGGATGCGGGAGTGCACTTTTAAGCGAATGCATTAAACATATTAAAAGAAACGGAGGCGCTGAATTTTGGTGCAATGCAAGAATTGGAGCTGTTAAATTTTATGAAGCTCATGGTTTAGTGTGCATTGGTGAGGTTTTTGAAATTGCAGGGATTGGGGAGCATTTTGTGATGGTGAAAAGGATTTTAAAATAATATACCATTTTATGGTTGTAATCCACCCAAAAATGACTGTATTGCAACCATAACGTGGTATCCATATAAAAAAGTACATAGAAATATCCGAATAAACATTATCTTTGCACCCGACAATTAAGAACATATTATTAACCCATAAAACATCGGTTAATTTAAAAACAGGGCAATAAATGTAGTTCTAAAGATGAAAAATCTTGATTTAAAGGACAAATAAAGGCCCTGCAACAGCGGGGCTTTTTGGTTTTTGAACTTTAAAATCAGAAGGATAATAATATTTTTGACCGGTTTTTACTTAAATAATTGATATGAATTTAATTGAAACAGGAATAAAGAAAGGTCTTATAAGGTTTGATGAAGAACGAAACTTCATCACCTACATTCATCAGAATAAAAAGCGGAATTACAACGAACCCGAGGTAAAAGTTCAGGCAGAAACTTTTTTAAAGCTCATTATTCGTTATAACTATCCTGTTGAAAGAGTTAAAAACTATGTTTCCGTTCAAATGGGTTCGGAACCAAGAGAAGCGGATATTATTGTTTATGAAGATGAGGAGTGCGAGAAAACGCACATTGTAGTTGAATGCAAAAAAGAAGAAATTACCGACCAAGCATTTAACAAAGCCGTTGACCAAGCATACAGTTATGCCGTTGCAGAAGGAGGGAAATTTGTTTGGACAACTTCAAAAATTAAGGATGAGTATTACGAAATTCCAGAAAAGAAACCAAAGAGCAGAATTGTTATTCCTGACATTCCCCAATTCGGAGTAAAAAAACTTGCACCATACAAATATGTGAAAGGCGGAATTTTACAAACCGACACAAGCCGAGTTGTAGAACCCGAAGTTGAATACATAGCAAAGCAAAAGTTTTTTGAACTGGAAGTTGTAAGCGAGAACGAACTCACAAAAATTTTCATTCAGGCACATCAGGCACTTTGGGGAGGCGGACAAAGAAATCCAAGTGTTGCATTTGACGAATTGGACAAATTAATCTTCTGCAAAATTTGGGACGAGAAGCACCCAAGAAAATCTGGCGACCCCTACGATTTTCAGATTTTCAGAGATGAAACACCCGATGAACTTTTAAAACGAGTTCAAGAACTGTATTCACACGGCAGAAAGAAAGACCCGGAAGTTTTCAAAGAGGGTATCAATCTTTCAGCAGACGAAACACAGACCATTGTAAAATATCTTCAACGGATAAACCTCAATAAAACTGACCTTGACAGCAAGGGCAAGGCGTTTGAGACATTTATGGGCAGTTATTTTCGTGGCGACTTCGGACAATATTTTACGCCACGACCAATTGTAAAATTTATCGTGGATAGTTTGCCCATTGACAATTCAAAGAGGGTTTTAGATACAAGTTGCGGTAGCGGAGGTTTTCTCTTGTATGCCTTGGACAAAGTGAGAGAGCAAGCAAATGAATTTTATGATAAGGACAAAGAAGAAAAAGACCATTTCCGCCATTGGCACGATTTCGCAGAAAAAAATCTTTTCGGAATTGAAATTAACGACCAGATTGCACGAACAGCAAAAATGAATATGATTATTCACGATGACGGACACACAAATGTTATTGCGACAGACGGTCTTTTGAATGATGAAGAATTACAAATAAAATCCAGGAATAAAGAATTTGAATACAGCACTTTTGATTTCATTGTTACCAATCCGCCTTTCGGAAGCATCATTAAGCAAACTGAAAAAGCATATATGCACCAATACAGTTTTGGAAAAAAAGAACAGGACTGGTTAAGCACAAACGGAACAACCAAAGAAACAATACGAGACAGCCAAAGCACAGAGATTTTATTTTTAGAACAATGTCATAAATTTTTAACCGAGCAGGGATATTTAGCCATTGTTATTCCTGACGGCATTTTAACCAACAGCAGTTTACAATATGTAAGAGATAATCTTGAAGAACTCTATCGCATGGTTGCAGTGGTCTCAATGCCTCAAACCGCGTTCACTGCCACTGGTGCAGGAGTAAAAAGTTCCGTTTTGTTTTTGCGAAAGCATAAAGAAAAAGCAACCGAGAAAATTTCTAATCAGAAAGTAAGGTTGAAAGAACAGTTAAAGAAAGACAACAAGTTTATTGAAACCATTGAAAAGTGGGAGAAAGAAAAAAGCATTGCCATTAAAAAATTAGAAGAAGCAACCAAAAAGAAGAATCCCAATGCAGTAAAAAAAGAAATTTCCCAATTACTCAAAGAAGAAAAAAGCAAATTACAATCAGCATTTACAGATAAAGTGAATTTGCTGAAAGAAGAAATGACTGGAAAATATTTTGAAGCCAAACAGCAGACACTTGACGACTATTCTATTTTTATGGCTATTACAGAGGACATCGGCTATGACGCTACTGGAAGAAACACGGGCAACAACGAACTGATTGAAATTGGAAAAGAACTTTCAAAGTTCATTACTCACATCAACAAGACAGAAAAGTAAAATAATGATAGGATTTTTTAAAAATATGTTTTTATTAGTTGGTAGTTTAAAACTTTGTACTATCTTTGCGCCAACAGTACTCGCCACGCTACCCATAAGAACAGCGTCCCAGGGCGAGTCTTTTGCTTTTATAACTTTTCTCTTTTCTAATAAATACACCTCCCATGCTTGCATTTTGTGCAGCACACTTGGGAGGTCTTTTCTTTTATAAGGGGGCTAATTATGAAATATAACAAACCTACAATTACAATAGCCCAACAAATTGCTCAATTAAAAAGCAGAGATTTGATAATTGCCGATGAACCTGGCGCTGAATATTTTTTACAAAATGTTAGTTATTACCGTTTAGCGGGATATTGGTGGCCCATGCTGGCAGATAAAGTACTACACACTTTTAAGCCCAACAGCACATTTGAGAATATAATTGCCATTTACAATTTCGACCGTGAATTGCGATTGCTTTTATTTGGTGTAATTGAGCGTATTGAAATAGCTTTCAGAACTAAACTTATTTATCATCTTTCACATGAAGTTTCGCCTTGGTGGTTTGAAGATGTTTTTCTTTTTAAGAATGCAGTAGAACATACAAAAACTTTGACTTCATTAGACAGAGAGCTACAACAAACAAGAGAAATTTTTATCACCGAACATTACAAAAAATATCATACCGACACCAGGCGGCCTCCATCGTGGAAAACATTAGAGGTAGTGAGCTTTGGTGTTATTTCAAAATTCTATGGCAATTTACTTTCAACCATAGCTTCAAAAGATGCTATTGCCGCTGAATTAGGAACTGTAAATCATACTTTTTTACCAAGCTGGCTGCAAAGCATAGCACAGATAAGAAACATTTGTGCTCATCATGGACGATTATGGAATAAACACTTGCCCGGCAGACCCAAGCTATTGCCCAAACCCCCAAAACCATGGATTGCAAATGTACCCCCGGCAACAGAGTATTATATGCTTTATGTACATTTATGCTGTATGAAATACCTGATGAACATAATAAACCCGGGCAACCGCTTTACAAAACATTTGGTTGACCTTATGACAAAATATCCGAACATTGACCCCAATGCCTTAGGATTAAAACCCAACTGGCAAAACGAACCATTATGGCTACAATGAGCAGTTTTACCATATCACCAACATTCAATAAGAACAAAGTTTTTTTACTTCAAAAAAGCGAAGTAGAAAAACGGCTTGACCCTGATTATTATCATTTGGAAAGAAGATTTGAAATTGATAGATTAAAAAAATCCAAGCATCTTTTAAAGAGTTTGAAATCAACGGCATCATTTCCTAAAATAATTCTGTCAGAAAATCCTGATAATCTACCTTACATTGGGTTAGAAGATATTGAAAGTAACACAGGAACATATTTTAACAATTCAGAGAAAGAAAATTTTGGAACTGCACTTTATTTCAAAACTGGAAATGTTCTCTTTCCTAAGCTTCGTCCATATTTAAACAAAGTTCATCTTGCAGATTTTGATGGTATATGTTCAACAGAATTTGTAATTCTTGATAGCAAAAAAGTATCAGCGAAATTTCTTTCCGCATTTCTTAGAAGTTCCATTGTTGTTAATCAAACAAAGCATATGATGTCTGGTAACACGTTGCCAAGACTTCAAACAGAGGACATTGAAAATATTCTTGTTCCTATTCCTGATGAAACAACTCAAAATAAAGTTGTTTCAATAATGGAAATTGCTTTTAAACAGAAAAAACAAAACGAAGCACAAGCCGAAAAACTTTTGGCAAGCATTGATGATTACTTGCTGAAAGAATTGGGAATTACTTTGCCTACTCTACCTGAAAATATTTTGAAGAATAGGATTTATAAAATTTTTCGTAGTGAAATTTCAGGTAGCAGATTAGACCCTTACTATTTCAGCAAATACTTTTTTGAAGTTTACAAATCAATTAAAGCAGGAAAATATCCTGCAAATTCTATTTCATCAATAACTGTAAACATTGATACTGGAAGAACACCATCAAGAGACAGTTATGTTGAAGATGAAAGAGAAAATAAAATTCCAATCGTTAAAGCAGGCAGCTACACTGGTGATTTTATTGATTTTTCTAAATGTGATTATACTGCAATGGATTTTAAAGGCAATGAAATATTTAAAGGTGATATTTTCATTTTGGGTGCTGCACATCAGGCGGAGTATGTCGGCAAAAAAGTTTATTATATGAATGAAATACCAAAGACAAAGACATTTTTTGTCGGTGAACTTGTTCGTATTTCCGCAAATCCACTGAAATATGATAGTTCTCTTCTTTTCTCAATACTCAAAACAAAAATCTATTCTTTATTATTGAATAGAGAAAAAAGAGGACAGACATCTCATTTATATCCAGATGATGTAAAACATATTATTATTCCGGTTCCCCTGCTTGCCAAGCAAAAAGAAATTGCCGAGCATATAACTGACATCAGAAAACAAGCACAACAACTAAAGGACAAAACAAAAGAAGCATTAAAAAAAGCGAGTGAGGAAATTGAAAAGATTTTACTCGATTAATTCGTTGGAATTCTAATGAAATACTATTTTTGTTTTGTTCTTAAAAAGTAAAATTATTATGGCTCGTAAACAGCCTACACCGACAATCATTAAAAGATTATTTGCTTTATCAGGCAATATTTGTGCTTTTAATAATCCTGTTTGTTCTGAAAATATGGTGGATAAAAAAGGAAATGTCATAGGTCGTATATGCCATATCGAAGCTGCGAATAAAAAGGGCGAGCGATTCAACGATAATTCAAATGATGAAGCCAGACGGGATTTTGACAATTTAATTTTACTTTGTGATAAGCACCACACTATAACAAATGATGTAAATTCTTATACAGTTCCTGTTCTTCAAAAAATGAAGGCAGACCACGAACAGAATTTCTTAAATAATAAATTTAAAGTTTCAGAAGATACAATTGCTGATGCCATAATAAAGTACGAAAAAAATTATTCGCAAATTAACACAAACAGCAGTGGTGTACAAGTAAATCTACAGGGCGAAAATCTATATCCTAAAATTGAGATTCATAACTATCCTCAAAACGAAAAGCAAGAACTAACAGTTATTGATGAATTGTTTTTGTATGTGTTAAATCAGATAAAAGACGGGGTAGGAAAAGATTATAAACCTGAAGAAAGCATTAATTTACATGATAAAATAGTTTTAAATTTTAAAACGAAAAAAGAACAGATAATTGTTTCAGAATATATAAAATCAGCGTTGCTGAAAACAGATTTAATCAGAAGAAGGTATGAAATATTAGATACTGAATCCCAAAAAGACATTCACTCTCATATTTTTGGTCGTTATCAGGAATTGAAACTTGAATTATCTAAAAATATTGAAATTCTGAATACTTTGTTTCATGAATTTACCCCATCAACAAAAAAGCATGATTCAGCATTTATAAACTTAGCAAAAGCATTTGTGCTATTTTTCTTTGAAGATTGTACAATCTTCGAGAAAACTAAAACAGAGAAAGCCAAACAAACAAAAATAAATTTTTAATTATGCTCATTCCAACAAAACACGAGAATTTGCAGCAAAATATCCTTGTTGTTGGCGCAGAGATACTGGCTATCCTAAAAAAACGCAGTTTCAATATAGAAGTATTATTTCAAAAAGTCAAAAACGAAAAACCTGTAAACCTTGAACAGTTTTATAATACACTTGTATTTCTTTGGCTTTCTGAGTTAATAGAACTTGACGAATATTTTATAAAAATTAAAAAGTAATGTTTCTAACAAAAATATATTCCGAGCCTAAAGGTTTATTCAATAAATCTGTTTGTAAAAATGGAACTATTGAATTTAAAAATGGAATCAATTATATTTTCGGGAAAAAAAACCCTGCTAATCCTGTAGAATCTCTCAATGGCATTGGCAAGTCTTTATTATTGGATTTGATTGATTTTTGTTTTCTTTCGTCTTTTAGAAAACTGGATAATCCTCGATTATTTGAAGCTAAAGAATATTTATCGGGCTATAAAATTGTTTTAGAATTTAAGGTAAACAATAAAGATTATATCATTAAAAGAAGTGTTGACAATCCTAATAAAATTGAATTTGGTAAATCCGATAAAATTATTCTCTACGAAAGTAAAACAGAAGTAAGTGAGCGTTTGTGCGACTTAATATTTAAAAACATCAAGTATAAAGGCTATTACGAAAGTAATTTGCTTAGAAAATTGTTGCCTTTCTTTTTGAAAATTCACAAACATAAGTCGCAAAAATTTATTGACCCAATAGAGTATATCAAAAATTGTACTGCCACCGAATTAAATCAATATCACTTATTTTTGATGGGTATTGATAACACTTTAATTAATAAAAATTATCTCTTACAAACAGAATTAAAAGATAAAGACCCCGCTATAAGAGAGATAAAACGGTTTATAGAGACAACCTTTGGCATTAAGAAAATTTCTGATATTGATAGCGAAATAGATAACTTAAACAGAGAAATAAAGCAACTTGATAAAGCAGTAAAAGCATACAAACTTGCAGATAAATATAAAGACACAGAAACACAAGCAAATAATTTAACCGCAGAAATAAAAGAAAATGTTTATTTGAATTTTACCGACCAAAGCAAAATAAAATTATACAAAGAAAGCATAAAGCTAAAAGACGAAGTAAAGAATTTACGACAAATAGAAAATATATATTCAGAGCTAAATGCTTTACTTGCTAAATCTATTAGGAAGACACTAAATGATGCAATTAAATTCAGAACTCAACTTTCTGTTTCACGTCAAAAATTTTTAGATGATGAAATTCAGGAATTAGAGGAGAATGTCAGGGTAAGAGAAAAAATTATTAATATAAAAGAAGAAGAAAGGGCAAAACTTTTTTCTTTTTTGGAAGCAAAAGAAGCGATTAAAGATTTAACGGAGGCTTTTTATATTATTAATGAAAAAAAGAAAAAAGTTAGTGATTTAGAAAGCAGAATAAATCTTTTTAATGACCTGTCAAAAGAAAAAGCAGAATTAGGAGTAAAAGAAAAGCAGCTTGAACAAGAGGTTTTTAATTATCTTGCCAATATTCGGGAAGAAATCACTAATTTCAGAGATACATTTTCGGAAGTTTACAACAAGGTATATCCAGAAAACAAAAACAGATCTAATTTTTCAATTGCATCAGACCTTGAATCGAAATCAAAAATTATTATTGATATTAATTTTCCCGCAATGCGTTCCGAAGGTAAAAATCAAGGTAGAACCCTAATCTATGATATAGCAATACTTTTAAACGCTATTGAGAAAAATATTAATTGCCCGAGATTTTTAGTTCATGATGGTATTTTTGATGGAATGGATAAAGCTCATTTTGTTGCTGTTTGTAATCTTTTATACGACCTCGCTAAGTTTGGTAAAGAGTTTCAATATATAATCCCTATTAATGAAGAAGGCACATTAAACGAGAAATTTGGAAAAGTTGATGAAGTGAATGTTGAGAAAATTGAATCTGAAGCAATTGTAATATTAACACCAACAAATAAACTTTTAGGTAAAAGTTGGAATTAATATTAATTACCAACGCATTTACAAGCACATTTCCAATGAAATAAATATGGCTCAATCCTCCATAGAATGGACGGAAATGACATGGAACCCCACAACAGGTTGTTCCAAAGTTTCTGCGGGTTGTAAATTCTGTTATGCAGAAGTAATGTCCAAGCGTTTAAAAGCAATGGGGCAAGAGAAATATAAAAACGGATTTAAACTTACCATACATCCCGAAGCACTTAAAGTTCCTTACGAATGGAAAAAACCGAAAACTGTTTTTGTCAATTCAATGAGTGACTTGTTTCACAAAGACATTCCTTTGACATATCTGAAAAAAGTTTTCAAAGTAATGAATGAAACACCAAAACATACTTACCAAATCCTTACTAAAAGAGCAGATGTTTTGGCAAAATATGACACTATGGGAGTTTTAAATTGGACAGCGAATATTTGGATGGGCGTTTCAGTAGAAGATGAAAGAGTGATGGAAAGAATTGATTATTTAAGAAACATTGGAGCACACATAAAATTCCTTTCCTTAGAACCATTAATAGGGGCATTACCTAATCTCAATTTAACTAATATTAACTGGGTAATCGTGGGCGGAGAATCAGGACACAATGCAAGACCAATGAAAAAAGAATGGGTAGTAGAAATAAAAAAAGAATGTGACCGAGCGGAAGTTGCTTTCTTTTTTAAGCAATGGGGAAAAACTGAATTTAACTCAAATCCTAACGACCCAACAATTAGTACAGACCATCCTAAACACGCAAAAGGCGGTTGCAGTTTAAACGGAAAAATATACAGGAGAATACCTGACAAAGCAAAAACAGGAATGGAATTAGAATTTGCTTGACTTTAAAAATTAGAATATTTTTTCAGGAAGGTTCAATTCTTCACCGCCAGACCCAATTCGGAAACCGCCAGATGCAATTATGGCAGAGCAAGATTCAATTCTACCACAGAAAGCTGTAATTATGACATAGCCGGGCATAATTCAACAACAAACAGCATGAAAAAAGAAGCCCACGCAGCAGCCACATACATTTGCAATTTTCGCTCATCCCATCCCACAATCCCTAAAATTGCAAAAGAATGCGGCTGCCCCACCAAAAAAAGAAAAAAGACCCCCTAAAAAACAAAACATTTTTGGTCTGTAGCATTAAAATACCGTCATTGCGTTGGACAGAAATTTGCCCTACTGTTTATAACATATGCTATATGCCATTGCGGTTAACGAGAATATTCGTACTTTAGTGTTTTCAACAAACAGTTTGTTTCGGGGACGGTGACGTAGTTCTTGAACCGCAACAGCACATAGCATTGTCCGTTGTGCCTCGTGCTTAAAAAGACCTGAAGTGACAGAAAACATCGAATCAATATAAAATCAAAATATTATTAGAAATGATAACACATGACTATCTTTCTATAATTTGCAGGATTTATAATTCATCTTCGTAACTTTGTCCCGCACCCCGAGTACTCGGGGTGCGGGGCTTTGCACAATTGAAACATTGTATTTATAGAATAAAAAATAATAAAAGAATGGTTGCCAAAAAATGGTAATTTACCAGTAATACTAGTAACAAAAATTTAAAATCCAATGACCACCGACCAGCTCAAAGATTTAAAGGCAAGAATAGACGCCTTGAGGAGGTTTCTTTGACTACGATGAGAAGTTAAAGAGTATCCAGGAAGAAGAAAAGATCACTACTCAACCCGGATTCTGGGATAACGCGCAGGAGGCCGAGAAGATCTTAAGGACTATTAAATCCAAAAAGGCAGCTACGGGCAGCTTCGCTAAAGTCCAGGCCATCTTTGATGACCTGGAGACTTTATTTGAATTTTTCCAGGAGGGGGAAGTAAAGGAAGAAGAGATAGAGGCAGAATACCGGAAATCGCTTGCTGCCATTGAGGCGCTGGAATTTAAAAAAATGCTCAGCAATGATGAAGATCAGCTCAGCGCCATCCTGGAGATCAATCCGGGAGCTGGCGGAACTGAGAGCCAGGATTGGGCAGAGATGCTGATGCGTATGTACATCAGGTGGGCTGAAAAAAGTGATTTCCAGGTAACACAGCTCAATTATCTGCCGGATGATGTGGCAGGTATCAAATCGGTAACCCTGGAGATTGATGGTGAATTTGCCTATGGCTATCTAAAATCAGAAATTGGTGTGCACCGGCTTGTACGTATATCACCCTTTGACTCATCAGCCAAAAGACATACTTCTTTCGCTTCTGTTTTTGCCTACCCCGTTGTGGATGAGAGTATTAATATTGAAATAAATCCTGCCGACATTGAGTGGGACACTTTCAGGGCATCCGGAGCAGGCGGCCAGCATGTGAATAAAGTAGAATCTGCTGTACGTTTAAAGCATATTCCTACCGGTATTGTGGTAGAATGTCAGCAGCAGCGTTCACAATTGCAGAACAGGGATAAAGCCATGCAAATGCTGAAGTCAAAGCTTTATCAGAAGGAAATTGATAAACGCAATGAAGAGATGGCAAAAATTGAAAGTTCCAAAAAGAAAATTGAATGGGGCTCACAGATCAGGAACTACGTGATGCATCCGTATAAAATGGTAAAAGATTTACGCACGGGCATGGAACGATCAGATGTGAAAAATGTAATGGATGGTGACCTGGACGGATTTATGAAGGCGTATTTGTTGGAGCAATAAACAAGTTGGCAGTCTCCAGTCTACAGTCGGCAAAAAAATCAGTCGGCAGTCGGCAGTCCATCCCGAGTACTCGGGATGGACTGCCGACTGTGGACTGCCGACTGCCGACTTAAAGGTATTCAATGTGATTTTGAAAAATTATGCATTTTGCAACGTTAGATAGTATTTAAAAAGTTGAAAGTATGCAGGTGACAAAAATTGTCTGATGTTAATTGTCAGTTGTTAATTTTTAATTTTAAATTTGCCCGTCTGAATTAATTTCATTCAAAAAAAGAATTGTGTCGAAAACAATAAGGATCAAACGGGGTTTTAATATTAACCTTGCAGGAAAAGCAGAAAAAAGTTTTTCTGAATGCGGACAACCTGATATCTTTGCTGTAAAGCCAACAGATTTCCAGGGAATTGACCGGCCAAAACTTTTGGTTAATGAGGGGGATGAAGTAAAAGCCGGTACGCCTGTTTTTTACGACAAAAAAAATGAAAAAATAAAGTTTACCACCCCGGTAAGCGGAGAAATTGTTGAGATAAAAAGAGGTGAAAAAAGAAAGCTTCTTGAGATCAGGATACTTGCTGACAAAAAAAATCAATACGTAGCGTTTCCTAAATGTACCGTTTCGGATATAGCAAATCTTTCCCGTGAACAGGTTGTTGAAGGGCTGCTGAATAGCGGTATTTGGCCGAACTTGATACAAAGGCCGTTTGCTATTGTAGCAAATCCTGATGACACGCCCAAATCTATCTTTGTATCTTGTTTTGATAGCCATCCCTTAGCGCCTGATTACGATTTTTTATTCAAAGGGGAAGAGCAGTATTTTCAGTCAGGCATAGCTCTTTTAATGAAATTAACCGAGGGAAAGGTGCATTTGAATATTAATGCGGATGCTGAAGTATCTTCTATTTTTTCTCATATAGAGGAAATAGAAATAAATAAATTTTCAGGGCCGCATCCTGCTGGTAATGTAGGTATTCAAATACACCATATAGATCCTGTAAATAAAGGCGATATTGTGTGGACCATCAAACCTTTTGGAGTTATACAGATTGGTAAACTATTTTTAGAAGGTAAATATGATGCTGCGAGGGTTGTAGCTGTTGCGGGTTCTGAAGTTATTAATCCGCAATACCATCAAACCTATACCGGTGCATGCATTAATAAATTTGTAGAAAAAAATCTGAATCCCGATCTTATCGCAACAGGTGATGGAAATATCAGGTTTATTTCAGGGAATGTACTTACTGGTGAAAAAATTGAACCTGATGGCTACCTCGGATTTTATGATGACCTGTTAACAGTGATCCCTGAAGGCAATCATTATGAATTTTTCGGATGGCTATTGCCAAGCTTTAAAAAATTAAGCATGCAAAGAGCATTAGGCCTTTTATCATTCCTCAATTCTAAAAAAAAGGAATACATAGTTGATACCAATTTTCATGGTGAGGAGCGGCCTTTTGTACAAACAGGCGCTTTGGAAAGAGTGCTGCCGATGGATATTTATCCTACTCATTTGTTAAAAGCCATTATTGCAAATGATTATGATGGAATGGAAGCATTAGGGATTTTTGAGGTTGCTGAAGAAGATTTTGCCCTTTGTGAATTTATTGATGTTTCTAAAAATGATATTCAGGCTATTATTAGAGAAGGGATTGAGGTAATAAGAGCGGGATGAACTTTTAGATGCAGTACAGTAGATAAGTTGCAGTGGCAGTAGCAGTAGCAGTTGGAGAAGCAGAAGCAGTAGCAGAAGCAGAAGCAGTTGGAGAAGCAGTAGCAGTAGCAGTTAAGAGTGTCAGTTATTAGAGTTAAATTAAAATAGTATTATTAATTTTCATTGATATTGCTGGATTTTGCAAACGACTGTGACTATATTACTTTAAAAGTTCACGAATCATTATATACAAGATATGAAGAAGTTGGGAGGATGTTAGGCAGTATGGCTGATAATCCAGAACGGTTTCTGCCAAAGACTGCCACAGCTACTGCCACTGCTCCTATATCATGAAGGCAATTCGAAATATTTTAGATAAAATAAAGCCTCATTTTGAAAAAGGAGGTAAATACGAAAAGTTCTACTACCTTTTCGAAGCACAGGATACTTTTTTATTTGCACCCAACCATACTACAAAGGTTAAAGGTACGCAGATAAAAGATGCTATTGACATGAAGCGGATGATGGTTACCGTAATAATTGCCATGATCCCTGCCTTGATCTTTGGGATCTGGAATGTGGGCCATCAGCACTTCTTAGCATCCGGCATCTCTGCTGAATTTTTGGATAAGTTCTTATTTGGCGCCCAAAAGGTCTTACCGATTATTATTGTTTCTTATGCATCAGGGTTATTCGTAGAGGGAATTTTTGCAGTTGTTCGTAAACACCCTGTAAGTGAAGGATTCCTGGTTACAGGTTTGCTTATTCCCCTGATCATGCCGGTGACCATCCCATTATGGCAGGTTGCATTAGGAACAATCTTTGCCGTTGTCATTGGTAAAGAGGTATTCGGAGGTACAGGATTTAACATATTAAATCCAGCGCTCACTGCCCGTGCATTCGTATTTTTTTCATATCCGTCCCAGATGTCAGGCGATGTATGGACACAGCTTGGTGAGTCCACCGTAGAAGGATATTCAGGGGCAACACCTTTAGCTATTGCCGCTGATACTACGGTTGGAGAAACCGGTACTGCTGTTTTAGAACTTTTTCAAAACAACTGGCTTAGCTACACGTTTGAAAGTCTCTTTTACGGAACGATCCCAGGCTCAATCGGAGAAACTTCTACACTGATGTCCCTGATCGGAGCGTTTATCCTGATAGGTACAGGCGTTGGAAGCTGGAGAATTATTTTAAGTATGTTCGTTGGTGGTTTGGCAATGGGTTATATTTTTAATATATTTGGGGCAAATCCATTTATGCAAATCCCCCCCTATTATCACTTGGTGATGGGTGGATTTGCATTTGGAGCGGTATTTATGGCTACCGATCCCGTATCAGCAGCCCAAACAAACACCGGCAAATGGATCTATGGCTTTTTGATAGGGATATTGGCAATATTGATAAGGGTTACGAATCCTGCCTATCCTGAAGGTGTGATGCTTTCAATTTTATTAATGAATGTATTTGCACCTTTAATAGATTTTTATGTAATTGAAGCAAATAAAAAAAGGAGGTTAAAACGTGCAAAAATCTAATTTATACGTTATCGTTTTTACTGCTATTGTAACAGTAGTTTTTGGAGGACTGCTGGCGCTTGCTGCTGTTGGATTGGGCCCTGCACAGAAAAAAAACAGGGAACTTGACGCTAAAAAGAAAATCCTGGGCGCTGTGATGGAACTACAACCAACAGATGATGTGATATCTATTTATAAAAAAAGAATAAAGTCTTTGGTGGTAGATATTAACGGGAACGAAAAAGGAGAAGATATAATTGCCGAAGAGGTAAATATAGGTAAGGAGTTTAAGAAACCTCCCGAAGAAAGACTCTTCCCGGTTTTTAAGTACTACAGTGAGAATAACCCTGATAAAGTTGAAGCCTATATAATTAATGTATATGGCAACGGCCTGTGGGACAGGATATGGGCCTATTTGGCTTTGGAAAATGACCTGAATACGATTAGAGGGATTGTATTTGATCATAAAGGAGAAACTCCCGGACTGGGTGCAAGAATTACGGATAAGGAAGTACAGCAAAGATTTATCGGAAAAAAATTATACGATGACCTTTCCTCTACCTTTAATAAGACCGGGATAAAAAGGAAATTGGTTTCGGTAAAAGTCTTAAAGGGAGAAGGCCGTAAAATCCCCGAAGACAATTACCATGAAGTGGATGGACTTTCAGGAGCTACCATGACCACCAAAGGGGTGAATAAGATGATGATGAAATATCCCGGCTATTATGAAAATTATTTTAATAAAGTGCTGGAAATGCAAAAAGAACAGGAAAGAACAGAACCTGAGCCTGTTTCTGCCGATACATTGCAATTGTAGAATAAAAAGATCAATTGAGTATGTTAATGGATAAAGAAATTATAGATAAACAGATTAAAAACGAAATTGAGCTTGTAAAGATTAAATCTGCATTTGTAATAGGTTTAGTTACAGCAATAGTTTCATTTGTAATCAGATACCTTGAAAAAAATGAAAAGTTCATATTAATTTTGTTAATAGCGAGTTGTATATTTCTTTTTTTTGTATTAATATTACTTATTAATTCTTATATAAAAATAATTAATCTAACTAAAAAGTTAAAAAAATGACACCGGAAACTATTGCGATAATATTTATTTTAATAACGGGTGTAATGGTATGTACAGCTTTTGGTATAATGGCATTCGTTTCAATTAAAGACCATTTAGAAGATAGAAAAAATGGGCTGTTATGAGTTTGTATTATTATTAAATTATTTTCCCGATCCCCATACGAATTAACAAATAACATCATGAGCGCTGAAACTGAAACCATCGAACAAGCGGAAGTCCAGGAAGTCAAAGTCAAAAAGAAAGCCGAGCCCCTTTTCTCAAAAAGGAGAAAGCGGCTTGTAACTGACCCGTTGGATGAAAGCAACCCGGTCACCGTACAGGTGCTGGGCATCTGCTCTGCCCTGGCAATCACAACGCAGATGAAACCAACGATAGTGATGGCTATATCAGTGGTTGCGGTGATTGTATTTTCTAACCTGTTAATATCGCTGATCAGAAATCTGATCCCGATGCGGGTAAGAATGATCGTTGAACTGGCAGTTGTTGCCACTTTCGTGATCCTGGTTGACCAGGTATTAAAGGCTTATTTATACGATATTTCCAAAACGCTGAGCGTTTTCGTAGGATTGATCATCACAAATTGTATCGTAATGGGACGGCTGGAAGCATTTGCCATGGGTAACAAACCATGGGAGTCAATCCTGGATGGATTCGGCAGCGGTTTCGGATATGCGTGGCTCATTCTCGCTGTTGCTTTTTTCAGGGAAGTAGGTGGTTCGGGAGCCCTTTTTGGTTTTAAGATCATCCCCGAGTTTATCTATAACTTAGGATTTGTAAATAATGGTTTAATGGTGACACCGGTCGGAGCATTTATAATACTGGGTATAATAATATGGGTTCAAAGAGCGAGGAATGGATATGTGGAACAGAATTAACAACTAATAAATTACAAGTAAAATGGATCTATTAAATCTTGGAATAAAATCTATTTTCATTGAAAATATGATCTTCGCATACTTTCTGGGTATGTGTTCATACTTGGCGGTTTCAAAAACGGTTAAAACTTCTGTGGGTTTAGGTGTAGCTGTAATATTTGTGTTAACCATCACAGTGCCTGCCAACTGGCTTTTACAAGAATACGTACTCAAGGAAGGCGCTTTAAGCTGGTTATCATGGTTAAGTCCTCAGCTGGCTACAATAGATTTGAGCTTTCTTCAATTTATTATGTTTATAGCTGTGATCGCCTCCATTGTACAATTGGTAGAAATGGTAGTTGAATACTTTTTGCCAGCATTATATAATTCGTTAGGTATCTTTTTACCGCTTATTACTGTTAATTGTGCAATATTGGGTGCGGGTTTGTTTATGATCCAAAGAGACTATACATTAGCAGAAGCTACCGTATTTGGTTTTACTTCAGGTATTGGCTGGTTCCTCGCAATTGTTGCCCTGGGCGCCATAAGGGAAAAATTGAAGTATTCAAACGTACCTGACGGCTTAAAAGGTCTGGGAATTACCATGCTCATTACAGGATTAATGGGCATTGCATTTATGTCATTTATGGGGATCTCTTTATAATCATAAATTCAGCCATGGGAGACAAAACTATAGACGAATTATTTGATGATTATAAAATGGCAAGAAAGATAACGATCACCAAAGATCAATTCGTTATCAAAAAGCCTGGCATTGTAATTGTAAATCTCATAATTTTATTGATATGTTTAATTTTTTATTTATTATATCCGGTGGAACAGATAAATTACTATTGATCACCTTTTTGTTCGAATTTGTTGGTTTACAGAATGTAAACTTCGTTACAGTGAAAATTACTGATTATATCAAAGTATCACTTCCGGAAGAATTTCTCCCAATGACCTTTGATGATTTGGTAGTAAAATATCCTTCCCCCAAAAAACCTACTGCAATGTACACAAACCCAGACAGGCTTGTAGATTTTGGATTGAATGAAACCTCAAATAATTGGCCTGCTAATGATCTGGAATTATTGAAAAACCTTTATAGGTCCAGTATATTAAACCTTTACGATACAGTTTTTTTTATACAGCAGGTTGTACAAAAGATCAATAAAAGGGAATTTATTGTTCTTGAATTTGTGTCAGGATCAGAAGGGATAAGTATAAGAGGTAAACTTGCACCGCTCATAGGTACATATTCTTATATTCAGTACACTGTGTATAACGATAAAATTTTGGTTTTTAATTTTAGCTGCCCTGCATTTTTTAAAAAAGAATGGGAGCAATCGGCAAAAATGATCATGAATTCGATAAAGATAAAATAAGTACCCATTTTTAAAAACCGAATTGAAGTAGAAAATAACATAACTTTGAAAATGGTTAAAAAAAATACCAATAAAAAAGCGCATAGAGTATTGCCCCGCCAGTTGGCGGGGAAAGAGGGTTTGAGCGAGGGGGATATCATGCGTCATGCACCATACACCATGCGCTTTATTCTCATATCATTCCTTGCGTCAATTTTCGTGCTGACTTCGTTCACTAAGCTGGAATTAAGAGATTATAGACTAAAAACGATTGTGATTGATGCAGGTCACGGGGGAAAAGACCCCGGTTGTAAAGGCCAAAAATCCCTTGAAGCCAATATTGCATTAAGTGTTGCACTGGAGCTGGGAAAAATTATTAGCGAAAATTTGCCTGACGTAAATATCCTCTATACCCGGGATAGTGACAAATTTATTGAACTGCATGACAGGGCACGTTTGGCAAATAAAAATAATGCTCATCTGTTCATCTCAATTCATTGCAATGCAGGACCTTCCTCCATATATGGCACTGAAACTTATACAATGGGATTACATACTTCTGAAAAAAATCTGGAAGTTGCTCAAAGGGAAAATTCGGTAATTCTTAAGGAAGAAAATTACCTGAAAAAATATGATGGATTTGACCCCAACTCACCTACAGCCTATATTTTATTTGCAAATTTTCAAAACGCTTATCTTAAAAATTCTCTTAGTTTTGCCCAGAAAGTAGAAACACAATTTGAAACACTGGTCGGTAGAAAAAGCAGGGGAGTATTGCAGGCCGGATTCCTGGTATTATGGAAAACCACAATGCCAAGTGTATTAATAGAAATCGGGTATCTGACCAATAGTGATGAGGAGAATTTTTTAGGTAAGCCTATGGGACAAAATTATATAGCCTCAGGAATTTATAATGCGCTGAAAGAATATAAAGAAGAATTGGAATCAATGAATTAATAGAATGTGTTCAAGTGTTCATCTGTGTAATCTTTTAAAATCTGTGCCTGCGCACCGAAGTTCCGCATTTTGCGGCACACAGGTGTGTAATCTGTGTTCATGAAAATCTCCAAAGAATCAAAAATTGCAATCCTGGTAGTTGTCGCTTTTACGATGTTATACCTTGGTTTTAATTATCTCAAGGGAGTTGATTTTTTTACCCTAACCAAATATTACCATGTTGTGTATGAGGATATTGACGGCTTGACTGTGTCTAACCCGGTAATATTGAATGGCCTGGCAGTAGGGAGGGTATCTGAAATAGAGATCCTGCAAAAGAGAGACAATAAAATCATGGTAACCATAACTGTTGAGGATGAAATTCTGGTGGGTGATTCAACGAGGGCAATTTTGATCAACAGCGACTTGTTTGGCGGCAAAGCAATTAAGCTAAATGTAGGCAAAAATCAACACATTTTTGATACCGGAGACACACTTATCGCTGATAGTGAGCAGAGTATTACCGCTCTGCTGGAAAAAACAGCCAGGCCTGTTTTAGCCAATCTGGATGAAACTATTGTTAAAATGAATTTAATGTTTGGTGAAGAAACCGATAGAAGTATAAAAGCAATACTTGCAAATTTCGAAACTTCCTCAAAAGAATTGAAGGACCTGATCAGGAAGAATAAAAGTAAAGTTGACAATATGGTTTCAGATTTTGAGTCCATTGCAGCTTCACTGAAAAGTACTGAAAAAAAAATGGCTGTTCTGCTGGATAACCTTAATACTATCAGTGATGATTTAAAAAATGCAGAGATTGCCAGCACTATAAACCATGCAAACAACCTGATCAAAGAAATGCAGGGGATCATGGCAAAGATCAATAAGGGAGAAGGGTCGATAGGGTTGCTGGTACATGACGATTCATTCTATAAAAATTTAAACAGTGTAGCCGAAGACCTGGACAAACTGATAGTTGATCTGAAAAAACGGCCAAAGCGATACGTGCACATTTCCGTTTTTGGTGGGGGTCGGAAGAAGATTGAGAAAGATTCATGATGTGAGAATATATAATAATAATTAGGAAATAATGTAAATATGAAAAACGCATCACTATTAACATTAATTATTTTGGCTCTAGCTTGTAACGAAACACCCGAAGATCAGACTATAGAAAAGAGTAGCCAATCTCAAACAATAACAAATAACCAAACAAACAATCAAATGAAAAAAGTAACAGGGATCGGAGGCGTTTTTTTTAAATGCAAAGACCCTGAAAAAATAAAAGAATGGTATCAAAAAAATTTAGGCCTGAAGACAAATGAGTACGGTTCTTTATTTGAGTTTAGAAGTACAGATCAGCCGGAAAGAAAAGGTTATTTGCAGTGGAGCCCTTTTTCAGAAAAGACCACCTATTTTGAACCTTCCCAAAAGGAATTTATGATCAATTACCGTGTTGAGAATCTGGAGAAACTGCTTGAGGAATTAAAGAAAGAAGGCGTGCAAATAGTTGGAGAATTAGAATCTTATGAATACGGTAAATTTGCCCATATCCTTGACCCGGAAGGCAATAAAATAGAACTATGGGAACCTGTTGACAGCGTTTTTACAGAAATGTATGAGGGGAAAACAACACATTAAAAAACTTTTAAAAAATCAAAATTGCCATCAATGAACAGATAAAACCTAAAACGATACCAAAAAGCCATCGCATTTCAGTCTTAAAGCTCCTGAATTCTTCTTTAGTTACCATGTTCTCTCTAATGTCAGGTAACTCAATCTCTCTAATATGAGACAAATCATTATCCAAATGAGCAATATGATTAAACTGAGTTTTTAAAATGAGCGGGATAGCATTTTTTTCCGATAACTTCCCTTCATTTTTAATCTCTTCCACCGCACTTTTGGAAGCGTTTTCTAAAAAACTTTGTAATATTTCGTCTTCTACACTCATTATTTATTTTTTATGATTAGTTCCAGGTCTCTTTTAAAATCTGTGTAATCTGTGTTTATAATACAAAGATACGACTTTTTCTATAACTAAACAATGTTTTTCATCTTTTTAGTTCCTGTGCGATATGACATAATTATAACGATCAACAGATTTATTTAGTTTTTTTTGCCCGAGATTTATCGTAATAATCCCAAAAGTAAATACTCCACTGCTAATTATCAAAACAGGAACTGCCGCTGCCGGTTTTAAAAAAGGTGCTTCAGTTTCAGGGTCAAGGAAAATAGCAATTTCAATAGCACTATAGAAAATCATTAAATAACCTGTGTACGCAATTGTTAGACCAGCTACATGCATTTTTTTTGACTCTTTGAAAAGTTGTGTTGCTTCCTGATCATTAATGGAACTAATAATTTTATCAAAACTTTTCCATCCCTGAATATTCACATTACCATACTTATAAAGCGGTGTCATACTTCTATTTTCAGCATCTATATACGCACCAAAAGGTAAAAGCCAAATTGGAAACTTGAAAGTACAAAAATAATAATTAAAAAAACTTTTATCTCTTTTAACCATTACAAGCTGGTTAGGTTTTTCCTTTAAAGTATTTTTTTCCTGGCTTAAAGCTGCTGATTTTAATGTATCTATACTATGCTGAATGGAAGGTTTTAGAGTATCCCGGGCTTCAACATTTTTCTCTTTATACCACTGGTTATATTCATTTACAATTATTTCTATATCCCATGTTTTATACGCATTATTCAATATCCTGGAAGAAAGTTCCTCATAATCACTAAAATATTCACTTGCATTGTAGTTAAATTTTTTAATTTTCCTCCCCCATGAATCAGTATTGATCATATTTTCATTCCCCTTTTGTAAAAGTGATGCTGAGTACTTACTTCTATACCTTTGACCTGTTTTTTTATCATAGGCGATATAAGGTTTGTCATTAGGAAGATACCATTCATAAAATTTTACATACCCATTTTCAAGTCTTAATAAAAATGTAGCACTAGCCGGCCAGTTTTTGGTTTCGTAATTTTCAAGGTATCGTACTTTTTTCCATCGGATTTTTGGCCTTTGATTATATCGTTCTATAGTATCAAGCGTTGTATATTCAGCTTCAAATGAATATCCAATCAGTTCAAATGGCTTATAAACTCTTTTATTGTTTAAACTGTCATAAAATCTTACCTTCATTTGATTTATTATCTCATTACCTATCTTGATTATTCCTTTTAACGTATCACCAGAACGGGTAATTACAAACCCTTTGCGCTTCGAGCCGGTATATTGACAAAAAGCAATCTGGCTGGAAATAAACATTATTGAGCAAGTTATTACTACAAATCTTTTCATTTACATTACTCATTAAGTTGCATGAAGATTAAATTCAATTGTATCATATTGTACAACGGGAATTTTAACCATTCTGCAATTAATTCTCTTTTTCTGAATATTGATGACGCCAATACTCACAAAGATAAAAATTTAATTTCAAATAATCTCCATTTCAAATATTTTTATTTACTTTGCAGCCATATTGAAAATATAAGATAAACGAATAACAATTTTTAAATAAATAATATCAGAGCCAATGATCACATTTAGCGAGAAACAGTTAAAGATACCCCAGATGAGCCGCCCGGTGTATCTTGTTACCGGGGGTATGTCGAAATTTGCCCGTGCAATACCAGAAAAGCGTTCGGAAGAATTGTGTATTGACGCCTTAACAGAAGCAGCAGAATTTGCAGGTATGACTCCGGCTGAGTTAAAACGATTCATCCATTCATGTTATTACGGATATTTTGCAGATCATTTTGGCGATCAACTATTAGGTGAAGCAGTTATTCATGACCGGTTAGGGTTGGATCCGCTTGGAAATGTGGGGATAAAGACTGGTGGAGCAACAGGTGGCTCTGCTATGTGGGAAGCATTTAAGGCAGTGGCTTCGGGATATTCAGATTGCGTTCTCGCAATGGGATGGGAGCGTATGGATGAGGTACCCACCGATGAAGGTAACAACTACATTGCCTGCGCTGCCGATAAGGACTGGGAGACCCCGCTGGGACATATCTATACCGGCTATTATGCGGTGATGGCACAAAAATACTGGCAGGTGTTCGGAAAAGAAGAAGATTCATTCCGTAATACCATGGCAGAAATTGCAGTTAAAAACAGGGGATATGCAAGGATGAATCCCCATGCCCAGGGCCCGATGAAGATCACAGTTGAAGATGTATTGAACTCCCCTGTAGTCGCTTACCCCCTCCGTGCGCTCGACTGCTGCCTGATGAGCGTAGGCGCTGCTTGTGCCATTCTTTGTGATGAAAAAACCGCATACGAAATTACTGATGATCCACTATTAATTTATGTAGGTGCTGGAACTCATACGCTGCGTGTCGCAGATAGAAGAAACATGGCAATTCCGCTTCTTCCCAACGAAGCGCCGGATTTATATAAAGATCTTGAGGAGAGGTTCCCCGGTGGTGGCCGTTATCCGGGATTTACCGGCTTTCTTGCAGCACGTATGGCTGCCCATTATGCTTATGGAATGGCGGGAGTTAAGGATCCAACTGAAGATTTTGACCTCGTTGAACTTCATGATGCTTTTACGATCAGTGATATTCAATCGTATGAAGATCTTGGCATACGGCCTTATGGCGAGGGCCGTACTTATGTAGAGTCGGGCGATTGTTACCATACTAATCCACATACCGGGCAACCCGGGAAATTACCGGCAAATTTATGCGGTGGACTCATCGGATGTATGCATGCCGTTGGCGCCACGGGGATCATGCAGACCGTTGAAATTGGCCATCACATCTGGGGGCGTTGGGCAGAGATGCACGGTGACGAGAAAAAATGGGAAAAATTCGGACGGCAAAAGCCGGACGATTGGACAGACCTGCAGGTAAAGGATGCAAAAAGGGGACTGGCTATCAGTCATGCCGGGGTGGGTTCTCATGTAACAGCCACAGCAATAATTCATCCGGATCATCAATTAAAATAATAAAATTAATATGAACTCCAAAGAAGAAAGAGGAACAGTTAAAGTTGTAAATGGAAGATATAAACCCACGGGGCATTTCCATTTTACATATCCCAATTCACCAATATTCGATGAAGGGGGAAAACTTGTGGGTGTAACTAACCCGCGCGATTTAACCCATATTCACACCTATGGCGGGGAAGCATTGTTCTTTGAATCCCTCTGTAAAGGAAAGTTGCTGGCAACCCAGTGCAATAACCCCGATTGTGAGTGTAAAGGCACGGTTCATATCCCTTTTAGAATTCACTGCCCCGACTGCCTCGGAAAAAATACGGTAAAGGACATTACCGACATTGCAAAAAAGGGTTCTACGGTGCATACCTTCATGATCACAGAGAGAACAGGCGCTTTCAACACGCTGCCGAAACCAATACGCTTTGTAAATGTAGAATTTGAAGGTGTTGAAACCATACTGATGGGTTATCTCTCGGTGGGTGAACCAACGATAGGCATGAAAGTGGTGCCTATATTTAAAACAGAAAATCCCACTTTTACTATCCTCGATCTCTCATGGGTTCCGGAAGGCACCAGGGAATCTGAATTGCCAAAAGGCTTTAGCTATTAAAAGCGCATGGAGCATAATGAAAGAACTTATCTTCGCAAATTAATCCCGAGTACTCGGGATGAAATCTCGATATATTGAAGTGCAATTAAGAAGTTAGTTGCTGGTTACTGGGTACTGGTTGCTGGGTAAAGGTAGTGATTACTGTCAGAAAGAATTACCA